>JAAZLP010000326.1 GCA_012799265.1 Phyllobacteriaceae bacterium
AACCGCCGCGTCCGCCGAGATCACCGGCACATCCGCTTTGCGAAAGGCCTCCAGAAGCGTGGATTTTCCGGTGGCCATGGAGCCGGTGATACCAATCGTCCACATATCAATGATCCAGTGTGGCTTCGACGGCGAGCCTAAGCTCGCGTGTTACCTGTGGGGTTACGCCAAACCAGGCGGCAAAGCCCGGCACAGCCTGATGCAGAAGCATGCCCAGACCATCAACAACCCTGTGACCCGCTGCCTGAGCATCGAGTAAAAGCGGCGTCATCAGCGGGGTATAGACGATATCGGTTACCAGCGTTTCCGGCGCCAGAAGGCCAAAATCCAGCCAGTCAAAGCGCGACCCATGCATGCCGACTGAACTTGTATTGATGACGACACCAACATTGGGAGCGATCTCAGGAAATTCGTCGAAACCGTGAACGCTCATCGTCGGGTCGATTTCGTCGACGAGCCGCTGGGCATTGGCAAGGGTCCTGTTGAACACATGCACCTTGCCGCCTGACCGCTCCCGCAGGGCGACGAGAATGGCTCTCGCAGCGCCGCCCGCGCCAATGACGAGCGCATCCTTGTTGCCATCCGACCAGCCAGGCACGGCGGCGTCGAGATTGCCCAGAAAACCGAGATAGTCGGTATTTGTGCCATGCACCTTGCCGTCCCGGACCACCAGCGTGTTCACCGCGCCGATGGTTCGCGCCAGATCATCCACGCTGTCGCAGAGGGCAAACACCGCTTCCTTGTGAGGGATAGTGACATTGCCGCCGGCAAATTCGCCATCGCGGAGGCGCTGGAAGAAGCCGGGGAGGTCATCGGGCGCAACATCAATGGCCTCATAGGTCCCGTCGATATTGTGCTCTTTCAGCCAATTACCGTGAATGAGGGGCGAGCGGGAATGGGCGATTGGATGTCCAATGACAAAGGCCTTGGTGGGCACGGGTCAGTCCTGGGTAAGAAGCAGTTCGGGAGCAATATCACGCAGCGCCGCCAAAAGGGGGAGGAGTGGCAGGCCGAGTATGGTGAAATAGTCCCCGGTCACTGTTTCAAACAACCGGATTGACGGTCCTTCCAGACGATAGCCGCCAACCGAGGTGAGCACTTCGCCACCTTCAAGCGCGAGAACCTGGTCACGGTCCTCGGGTGAAAAATCCCGCATGGTCAGTTCAGCGCTCTGCATATCCGACCACAAGAGCGTGCCATCCCTTACCAGGGTCACAGCCGCATGCAGACGATGGGTCTTGCCGCGGAGGCGATCCAACTGCGTACGGGCATCTTCGAGGCTTGCCGGCTTGTGCAAGAGTTCGATCCCAAGCGCCAAAGTCTGGTCGGCGCCGATCACGATTGCGCCCGGATGATGCATGGAAACGGCTTCTGCCTTGCGCTGCGCGAGGAGGAGAGCGACGTCACGACCATCAGCGCCGGAGGCTACGGCCGCGTTTTCGATCTCTCGTTCATCGATGTCCGCCGGATGGGCAGTGAAACGCAATCCTGCCTTATGCAGCAAGGCTTTACGGGTGGAGCTATTTGACGCCAGAATGAGCATGGTTGAAGTTTTTCCACACTGTCATGCACAGCTCAAGAACGATCTGTGATCTCGACTCGTAACTTTTGACCTTTGGCAGACTTGTTCGACCTGCCTCTTTAATTGTTAACAGATCCTTTCGAGGGGTGGGTCCGGACCCCTGTGGAAAGCTCTGAGGATAGTCGGTTTTGGCGGTTGGCCAGATTTCCACGAAGGATTCACAGCCGAAATCGAATCGTTGACTCGGGAGTCGCCCGGTTAACCACTTCTTAACGATTGGTTAATGGTTAAGAGAAGGTGAACGGAAAATTTGCATTTAGCACGTATTAACCAAAGCGTGCGCGCAAGTGTCACCGAAGGGCGAGATTGTGGGTAGCCATGAATTCCAGCTAAACACCGCCATAAAGATAAAGAAGCGAAGCAAGAAAGACTCTTTTTTGGGTTTTTGAAGGGATATGACCATGAGCTCGGTGGCACACAAACCTCTCCTCGCCACAGTTCTCGGCCAGCGCCAGGAACGCCCCCCAATGTGGATCATGCGGCAGGCTGGACGCTATCTGCCGGAGTATCGCGAGACGCGTGGGAAAGCCGGCGGCTTCCTCGAGCTTTGCTACAATCCGGACTTTGCCGTTGAAGTGACGCTCCAACCGCTGCGTCGCTTTGATCTCGATGCGGCGATCCTCTTTTCTGACATTCTCGTCATTCCCGATGCGCTTGGCCAGAGCGTGCGCTTTGCCGCCGGTGAAGGCCCTATCCTCGAGCCCCTGGATCCAAAAGGTGTAGAGGCTTTGGAAAAGGGTGGGGCTCTCACTCATCTGGCGCCGGTCCTGGAGGCCGTGCGTCGGTTGAGAGCAGCACTGCCGCCTGAAAAGACCTTGATCGGCTTCTGTGGCGCTCCCTGGACGGTGGCGACCTATATGCTGGGCGGTCGTGGCTCTTCTGATCAATGGGTGGCGCGCAAATTCGCCCTCGAGCATCCAGAGGCTTTCGACAAGCTCATGGATATCCTAGTCGAGACTAGCATCGATTATCTCGCCGCGCAGTTTGAAGCCGGAGCGGACGTGGTGCAGCTTTTTGAAAGCTGGGCCCTCAATCTCGATGATACGTCCTTTGCCCGCAATGTCATGGAGCCGAACCGCCGGATCGTCGAAGGTCTGCGCAAGCGCATTCCGAATGCGCCGGTAATCGGTTTCCCCCGTGGCGCTGCCGGCAATATCATGCGCTATACCGAAGCAACCGGCGTCAATGCCGTGGGTATCGACTTTGCAACGCCCCTCGATTTTGTCCGCAACACCCTGCCCAAGACGCTGCCCGTACAGGGCAACCTCGATCCGCTGCGCCTCGTCGTCGGTGGCGACGCCATGGAAAGCCAGGTGCATAGGATCCTTGAGGCTTTCTCGGATCGCCCGCATATCTTCAATCTCGGACATGGTATCGTGCCCGAAACCCCGATCGCCCATGTTGAGCGGCTGATCGAGTTGGTCAAACGCAGTTAGGAGCGTTTTTTACAATGGTCGAATGGGTAAAGGCGCTGCACGTCATTTCCATCATCAGCTGGATGGCGGGCATGTTCTATCTGCCGCGTCTCTTCGTCTATCACACCAAGGCCGAAATCGGCTCCAAGCAGTCTGAAACCTTCAAGATCATGGAGCGGCGTCTTCTGCGCGCCATTACCACGCCGGCGATGATTGCCAGCTGGGTGTTCGGACTTTGGATGATCCATCTCGGTCTGATGGATTTTTCGTCCGGCTGGACCTGGATCAAGCTGGTGTCGGTTCTTGGATTGACCGCATGCCACGGGATGCTGGCAAAATATCTCAAGGACTTTGCCAGGGACCAGAACACCAAGTCGGAAAAGTTCTTCCGCATGCTCAACGAGGTCCCCACGGTGTTGATGATCATCATCGTGATCATGGTCATCGTGAAGCCGTTCTGATGTTTGAGCGGGGTGGGGCAACCCACCCCGTTTCCATTTGTGGGCCGCGTTTCACGTGAATCCGCCGCCAATCTGACGTTTCAATCTTGAAACTGGCACCGGATCACGCTAAGTGATGCGCCACGGTATCCCCCTGATTGCGCGATCGCCCTGGTTGCTGCGTGGATGCCAAATCCCCACCTTCGACCACTATTACGATATCCCTCAAGGGTCCGTCGCATACATGCAAAATATCAAGCTCAGTGAGCTCAAGGCCAAATCGCCGGCCGAACTCTTGGCATTTGCCGAGGAGATGGAGGTCGAGAACGCCTCGACCATGCGCAAACAGGAACTGATGTTTGCGATCCTCAAGGAGCTCGCGGCACAGGATATCAACATCGTCGGCGAAGGCGTGGTTGAAGTTCTCCCCGACGGCTTCGGTTTCCTCCGGTCGCCAGACGCAAACTACCTTCCAGGTCCTGACGATATTTATGTCAGCCCCAGCCAGATCCGCCGCTTCGGCCTGCGGACCGGCGACACGGTTGAGGGCGAAATCCGCTCTCCCAAGGAAGGCGAACGCTACTTCGCGCTGCTCAAAGTAAGCACCATTAACTTCGAAGATCCCGAGGCGGTCCGCCACAAGGTCAACTTCGACAACCTGACCCCTCTCTACCCGGAAGAGCGTCTGCGGATGGAGCTGCCGGATCCGACCCTCAAGGATCGTTCGGCCCGTCTTCTCGATCTCGTTGCCCCGCTGGGCAAGGGCCAGCGCGCCCTGATCGTTGCGCCACCGCGTACTGGTAAGACCGTACTGTTGCAGAATATTGCACAGTCTATCGCGACCAATCACCCGGAATGCTATCTCATCGTTCTCCTGATCGACGAGCGTCCCGAAGAAGTGACCGATATGCAGCGCTCCGTGCGCGGCGAAGTCATCTCCTCGACCTTCGACGAGCCGGCCAGCCGCCACGTCCAGGTCGCCGAGATGGTCATCGAAAAGGCCAAGCGCCTCGTCGAACACAAGCGTGACGTCGTTATTCTGCTCGACTCCATCACCCGTCTTGGCCGCGCCTACAACACCGTTGTTCCGAGCTCCGGCAAGGTTCTGACTGGTGGTGTCGATGCCAACGCGCTGCAGCGGCCGAAGCGCTTCTTCGGTGCTGCCCGCAATATCGAAGATGGCGGTTCGCTCACCATCATTTCGACCGCGCTGATCGATACCGGCAGCCGCATGGACGAAGTTATCTTCGAAGAATTCAAGGGTACCGGTAACTCGGAAATCATCCTTGACCGCAAGGTTGCCGACAAGCGCATCTTCCCGGCGCTGGATATCACTAAGTCCGGTACCCGCAAGGAAGAACTGCTGGTCGAACCGGACATCCTCAAGAAGATGTATGTTCTGCGTCGTATCCTCAACCCGATGGGCACGATCGACGCGATGGAATTCCTGGTCGACAAGGTTCGCCAGACCAAGACGAATTCCGATTTCTTCGACTCGATGAATACCTAATACGAAAAGCGTCGGGAGCCGATCATGCGGGCGGGCGACACCATAATGGCGCTCTCCTCCGGCTCCCTGCCGGCTGGTGTTGCCGTAATACGACTGTCGGGCCCTTTGGTCCGGCAGATACTCGATAATGTGGCCGGGGGTGTAGCCACCCCGCGCAAAATGGTCCTCCGCCATATCGGAGGCGAAAAGCGACTGGACCAGGGCCTCGTCGCTTTCTTCCCAAACCCGAACAGTTTCACTGGCGAAGATTGCGCCGAGCTGCACGTCCACGGATCACCCGCGGGCGTGAAAGCAATCCTGTCGCTGCTCCGCGAGGAGGGAGCGCGCCTCGCCGAAGCGGGTGAATTTACTCGTCGCGCCTTTGAAAACGGCAAGCTTGACCTGCTGGCTGTTGAAGGTCTTGGCGACCTCCTCACGGCAGATACCGAAAAGCAGAGACAGCAGGCGCTCGCCCGTTACGACGGCAAACTCTCCGGCGAAATCGACAACTGGCGCGAAGCGCTGCTCGATCTCCGTGCCGAAATCGAAGCGCGCCTGGATTTTTCCGATGAAGGCGATGTCTCTGAGAATTTGCCTGAGCACTGGCATATTAAGCTGGCTGATCTCGAGATCGCCATTGCCGGCGCGCTTGCCTCTGTCGATAGCGGCCGTATTGTCCGAGAAGGCATTCGGGTCGCTCTAGCCGGCGCCCCCAATGCGGGTAAATCCAGCCTCATCAACGCGCTTGCGCGGTCTGATATCGCGATCGTTTCAGACGAGGCAGGCACGACACGCGATGTCCGCGAAGTCCCTTTCGATATCAATGGCCAGCTCTTTATCCTGCTCGATCTTGCCGGATTACGCGAAACAGACAGCAAGGCAGAAGCCGAAGGGATAAGACGCGCACATCAGGCCATGGAGCAGGCCGACGTCGTCCTCTGGCTTTCAGCTCCTGATGTTGAAGAAATTATGCCACCCAACGTAACGGGTCGCCTTCTGAGGATTGCTACAAAGACCGACATGGGCACCGCAAGTGGCCAACATGACGTGGCGATCTCGGTGTCCACGGGGGAGGGCCTTTCCGATCTTGTGAGCAAACTTTCCAGGATCGCGGATGGCATGGTCGGCGGGGAACCAGCGCTCGTCAGTCACGAACGAGATCGACTGGCCCTAACCGAAGCGCTGGAGGCTTTAACCGAGACGCAACAAGCGCTTCACGATTGGGAACTTGCCGCTGAATCCCTCCGTCGTGCCTCAGCCGCACTTGAGCGAATGATCGGACGGCTTGACCCTGAGAAGATTCTGGACCGACTCTTTTCGTCCTTCTGTATCGGAAAATGATTCACGTGAAACACGGTTTGGTCATCGCACCAGGTCATCACATTGATTCACGTGAAACATTGGCCTATGTCCGCAGCCTGGAGATTTGACATGACAGACTATGCCGTCATCGTTGTCGGAGGTGGGCACGCCGGCACGGAAGCCGCCGCGGCCTCAGCACGTCTGGGTGTTCCAACGGCACTCATCACCCACCGCTTTGCGACCATTGGCGAGATGAGTTGCAATCCCGCAATCGGTGGCCTGGGCAAGGGACACCTCGTCCGCGAAATCGACGCGCTTGATGGCTTGATGGGTCGTGTTGCTGACCAGGCCGGCATTCAATTCCGTGTCCTCAACCGCCGCAAGGGTCCCGCAGTGCGCGGGCCGCGGGCTCAGGCCGATCGCCAGCTCTATCGCGCCGCCATGCAGGCCGCCCTCTCTGGGGAGCCCAATCTCGACATTATCGAAGGCGAAGTGGACGACCTCGAAGTAACGGACGGTCACATCTCGGGTGTGGTGTTGCTCGATGGTCGTCGCTATTCGACCCAGTCCGTCGTTCTCACCACTGGCACCTTCCTGCGCGGTCTTATCCATAGCGGTGAAAATAGCTATCCAGCTGGCCGTATCGGCGAGAAACCAGTCCTTGGATTGTCATCGCGCCTTGAGGCTCTCGGCCTCAACCTAGGCCGTCTCAAGACTGGTACACCGGCCCGTCTCGACCGGGACAGCATTGACTATTCCGTTCTCGATGAACAGCCTGGCGATACGCCACCTGAGCCATTCTCAGTGCTGACGACCGAGATCACGACGCCGCAGGTCTCTTGTCACATTACCCGAACGAGTGCAGAGACCCACAAGATCATTGCCGACAATGTGCATCGATCAGCAATGTATTCGGGTCGAATCCAAAGCCGCGGTCCGCGCTATTGCCCCTCAATCGAGGACAAGATCGTCCGGTTCGCCGACCGCGATAGCCATCAGATTTTCTTGGAGCCTGAGGGGCTAAACGATCAGACCGTTTACCCGAACGGCGTATCCACTTCCTTGCCGCCGGAAGTTCAGGATGTGTTTCTCCGCACCATGCCGGGGCTCGAAAATGTCCGCATCCTGCAATACGGATATGCGATCGAATATGACTATGTCGATCCACGCGAGCTGCGACCCACGCTGGAACTCAAAAAGCTCCCCGGTCTCTATCTGGCGGGTCAGATAAACGGCACGACGGGTTACGAAGAAGCT
>JAAZLP010000327.1 GCA_012799265.1 Phyllobacteriaceae bacterium
ATCTTTTCGATGTCGGCGTCGGAGAGACCACCGGAGGCCTGGATGCGGATCTGCTGTTCCTTGCCGGTGCCCTTGTCCTTAGCCGAAACATTGACCAGACCATTGGCGTCGATATCGAAGGTCACTTCGATCTGCGGAATGCCGCGCGGTGCAGGCGGAATGCCGGCGAGGTCGAAATTGCCGAGCAGCTTGTTGTCCGCAGCCATTTCGCGTTCACCCTGGAACACGCGGATGGTCACGGCCGACTGGTTGTCTTCGGCGGTCGAGAAGGTCTGGCTCTTCTTGGTCGGGATCGTCGTGTTACGGTCGATCAGACGGGTGAAGACACCGCCCAGCGTTTCGATACCGAGCGATAGCGGGGTCACGTCGAGCAGCAGCACGTCCTTGACGTCGCCCTGGAGAACGCCGCCCTGGATGGCCGCGCCGAGAGCAACGACTTCGTCCGGGTTCACGCCCTTGTGGGGTTCCTTGCCGAACAGCTGCTTGACCGCTTCCTGGACCTTCGGCATGCGGCTCATGCCGCCGACCAGCACCACTTCGTCGATCTGCGAAGCCGAAACGCCGGCGTCCTTCATGGCCTGCTTGCAGGGCTCGATGGTGCGCGCGATCAGCTCATCGACGAGGCTTTCGAGCTTGGAGCGCGAGAGCTTCAGCGTCAGGTGCTTCGGGCCGGAAGCGTCTGCGGTGATGAAGGGCAGGTTGATTTCGGTCTGCGTTGCGCTCGAAAGCTCGATCTTGGCCTTTTCGGCAGCTTCCTTGAGGCGCTGCAGCGCGAGCTTGTCGGAGCGCAGGTCGATGCCCTGCTCCTTCTTGAACTCGTCGGCCAGGTAGTCGACCAGACGCATGTCGAAGTCTTCACCGCCGAGGAAGGTGTCGCCATTGGTGGACTTCACCTCGAACACGCCATCGCCGATTTCGAGGATGGAGATATCGAAAGTACCGCCGCCAAGGTCATAGACCGCGATGGTGCCCGAATTCTTCTTGTCGAGGCCATAGGCGAGCGCGGCAGCCGTCGGCTCGTTGATGATGCGCAGCACGTCGAGGCCGGCGATCTTGCCTGCGTCCTTGGTGGCCTGGCGCTGACTGTCGTTGAAATAGGCCGGAACGGTGATGACGGCCTGCGTGACGGTCTCGCCGAGATAGCTTTCGGCGGTTTCCTTCATCTTCTGCAGGATCATGGCCGAGATCTGGCTCGGGGAGTACTTCTCACCCGAAGCTTCGACCCAGGCGTCGCCATTGTCGGCGCGCACGATCTTGTAGGGGACGAGGCCCTTGTCCTTCTCAACCATCTTGTCGTCAAAACGGCGGCCGATCAGGCGCTTGACGGCGAAAAGAGTATTTTCAGGGTTGGTCACGGCCTGGCGCTTGGCCGGCTGGCCGACGAGGCGTTCGCCGTCCTTGGAAAAGGCGACCATGGAGGGCGTGGTGCGTGCGCCTTCCGCATTTTCGATGACCTTGGGATTTGCGCCGTCCATGACGGCGACGCAGCTATTGGTCGTACCGAGGTCGATACCGATAACTTTTGCCATTTGTATAAGCCTCTCTTTCAGCGAACCCTGTGCGAAGCCCTTTCATCGAAAGCAGCTCCGTATCCTCAAGGGGGTCGGGTCCCTCGTAGGTTTGAAATCGCCCGTCGCCGGGCCTGCGGCGTATATAGGGGGGTGCGGTGGGGGCTTCAAGCGCGACGGCACCTGAATTTCCTGCGACGGGGTGGCGCCGCCCGGATTGCGGGCGGCACCGTATCGGTCAGTCGGTCAGGGTATAGCTATCGAGCGAGCAGATATCGACTTCCGGCACGATGAGTTCTTCGCCGTTTTCGCCAAGGAACTTGAAATCATAGAGGCATTCGTCCGAACCGTCGCCAATCGTGGCGGTTGCCTGATAACCGGCTTCGAGGATGCCCATGTCTTCCAGCAGATCCTCGCCCCAGCTCTCGTCGGTCGAGGGCGTGGTGTAGAAGTAGTGCAGGTCGACCGAGCTGTTGTTGATGATCGTGAATTCGACCGTCTGGGCCGCAGCCGGCAGAGCTGATGCGAGCAGAGCCAAGGCGGCAACGCCGCTCAAAATATTCTTTTTCATGAGTAGTTTGTCCCTAGACCGGGCTCTCGGGCCCGGATCGCGATGCTCTCTGCCATGCCCTTGACATATCGCCAAGGCCCTTCGCGAGAGAAACGAAAACCAGTGGTGCGGTGGAGCATCGATACGCTAGAAGCGGGCCATGTTCAGCACCGGCACCATATTGCTGCATGACAATCTCAGTGCAGCCGGCCAAAGCCTGCTTTTTTCCGCCCCGCGGGAAATCCTTGTTGCCTATGATGCGGCAAGTGCGCGCACCGCATTAGAGCGGCTCGCATCGGCGGCGAGCGAAGGTCTCTGGGCCGCCGGGTACCTGGCCTATGAGCTAGGGCTTCTCTTCGAGGAGCGGCTCGAGCAATTCCTGCCGGAGCGCACGACAACGCCGCTGCTCTGGTTTGGCCTCTATGATAGCCCACAACGGCCGTCGGCGCCCGAAATCGCGGCGATGTTGGCCAAGGCGGGAGATGGATCGGCGCGTGATATCCGTCCTCGTCTTGATTTTCCTGCCTATGTCCGGGCCTTCAATCGGGTCAAGGAGCTTATCGCTTCGGGAGATACCTATCAGGTGAACCTCACCCTGAAGGCCGACTTCCAAGTCGAGGGCGATCCACTAGGTCTTTACCAGGCCTTGGCTGCAAGCCAGCCCGTCGCCTATGGCGCCTATATCCATGCCGGTGACCACCACGTCCTCTCCCGCTCGCCGGAGCTGTTCGTGTCCGGCACGGGAAACCTGCTGAAGGCCCGGCCGATGAAGGGCACCCTCAAGCGCGGCAATTCGATTGCCGCCGACGATACGGGTCGAGCTGCGCTCCCCGGTGACGAAAAGAACCGCGCGGAAAACCTGATGATCGTCGATCTCCTGCGCAATGATCTCGGGCGCATTGCCGTAACCGGATCGGTCAAGGTCACAGACCTCTTCACCGTTGAGACCTACCGAAGTCTTCACACCATGACCTCAGGCATCGAGGCGCGGATGAAAGAAGGTACGGGCATGCGCGCCGTCTTGGAAAATCTCTTTCCCTGCGGCTCTGTCACCGGCGCCCCGAAATTAAGGGCCATGGAAATCATTCAAGACGTCGAAGCGGGACCGCGCGGGCTCTATACCGGGTCCATAGGCTATATTGCCCCGAACGGCGACTTTGCCTTCAATGTGGCCATCCGTACGGCGGTCATTGACGAAAACGACCGTGGCGAAATCGGCATTGGCGGTGGCATCGTCGCCGATTCAGTAGCGCGCGACGAATATGATGAGGCTCTGCTCAAATTGAAGTTTCTTGCCGATCCAGCGCCGCCAGTCACCCTGATCGAAACGTTCAAATGGACGCCGGATGAAGGTTATGCCCTCCTTGACCGTCACCTTGACCGTCTTCTCGCTTCCGCCGCCTATTTTGCCCTGTCCACCACACGGGAAGAGGTCTACGATTATCTGACCGCTGCCACCACAGAATGGCAGGGACCCATGCGCGTCCGGCTGACGCTGTCTGAGGAGGGGTTAGATCTTACGGCGGTCGCCCTGCCCCCGAACCCTTCCCGGTTCCGCTTTGCCATCGCGAAAGAGCGTCTTGATTCGGGCCTGCTCTGGTTGTCACACAAGACCACAAACCGCGCCTTTTATGACCAGCCGCGCCAGCGCGCCCATGATGCGCATGGGCTCGATGAACTGGTCTTTTGCAATGAACGAGGGGAATTGACCGAGGGGTCGTTCACAAATCTTTTCGTCGAACTTGGCGGACGCCTGCTCACGCCACCTCTCACCGCCGGCCTGCTGCCGGGCACTTTACGCGCCGAGCTCATCGCTAATGGGGAGGCGGAGGAGCGCGTGTTGGCGCTTGTCGATCTTGAGCAGGCTGATGCAATCTTTCTTGGCAATTCCGTTCGCGGGCTCATCCCCGCCATCTGGGAAAAGGACGTTATGAATGATGCTTGAAATCGGACCGGAAGACGTCCTCGTCGTCGTGGATATGCAGTATGATTTCCTGCCTGGCGGGAGTCTGGCGGTTGCCGGCGGCGATGAGATCGTGCCGCTCATCAACGCCCTGGCAAAAAAATTCCGCAACGTCGTCCTGACCCAGGACTGGCATCCCGCGGACCATATTTCCTTCGCCAGCCAACACGAGGGCAAGAACCCTTTTGACACAGTCGAACTCGACTATGGCACACAGGTCCTCTGGCCCGACCACTGCGTCTGGGCAACGCGCGGGGCTGAACTCTCGGCCGATCTCGATATCCCTCACGCGCAGCTCATCATCCGCAAGGGCTATAACCGCGCCATCGATTCCTATTCAGGCTTTCAGGAGGCGGATCGGGAGACTCTTACCGGCCTCGCCGGCTATCTCAATGAGCGCGATGTCGGGCGGCTCTACATCGTCGGCCTCGCCACCGATTTCTGCGTCGCCTGGACGGCCCTAGACGGCGCCGCGGGCGGTTTCGACGTAACGGTCATTGAAGACGCAACGCGCGCCATTGATGCCAATGGTTCGCTCGAAAAAGCCTGGGCCGACCTGGCAGAGGCCGGCGTCGAGCGCATCCAGAGCCGCGAGCTTCTGGGCTAACAAAAAGGGCGCCACCGGCGCCCTTTTCAAATCTCTAATTCGGCAACGATCAGGCGCTCTTGTCGACGCCTTCGCCGCCATTGGCGGGCGCTGCGGCGGCCGGGCCGCCCTTGGAAACGCCGACCATGGCCGGGCGCAGAACGCGCTCGCCGATCTCAAAGCCTTCCTGAACCACCTGCACCACCGTACCATCGGGCACTTCAGTGTTCGGCACTTCAAACATCGCCTGATGCTTGTGCGGGTCAAATTTCTGGCCAGCAGCTTCGATCGGCTTGACGCCGTGCTTGCCGAGAAGGCGCTGCATTTCGCGCTGCGCCAGTTCAATGCCTTCGATCAGGCTCTTGAGCGTGCCTTCGGCGGTTTCGCGCGTTCCGGCGGGCAGCATGACCAGCGCCTGGCCAAGGGCGTCGATGGCGCTCAGCATATCGCGCGCAAATCCGGCAATGGCATAGGAACGGGTATCAGCCACGTCGCGCTCGGTTCGCTTGCGCAGGTTTTCCATCTCCGCGATGGTCCGCAGCACGCGATCCTTGAGCTCGGCATTCTCGGCAACAAGCGCCTCGACGGGGTCGACTTCTGGCGTTTCGATTTCCGGGTTTTCCGTTTCCGGCGTCTCGCCCTGGGCGGCGGTCTCGTCGCTCATCTGGTCTTCATCCGTATTTTGAAAGGTCTGTGCCGCATATCGGCTAAGCGTGCAGTTAATTCAAGCCTTGCCGTGTTTGCGGGCCATCATCGAGGAAATTACATTTGCGGTATAGTCCACCACCGGCACGATACGCGCATAGTTGAGCCGCGTCGGACCGATCACGCCCAGCACACCGACGATACGGTCATTGGCATCCTTGTAGGGCGAGAGAATTACCGAGGACCCGGAGAGCGAAAAGAGCTTGTTCTCGGAGCCAATGAAGATGCGAACCCCCTGCCCCCGCTCGGCGTCGCCAAGCAACTCCATGAGCCCATCCTTGCTCTCGAGCTCATCGAACAATTGACGCATCCGCGCCAGTTCGTCGCTGGCCATGGTTTCGTTGATGAGATTGCCGCGACCGCGCACGATCACGGTCGGCGAGCCATTGCTGCCCGACTGCGACAGCGTTGCGATGCCTGCATCGACGAGCTTTTGCGTCAATTCGTCCAGCTCGGCCCGCTGTTCCTCGCGCCGTTCATTGAGCACGCGCCTAGCCTCGGAAAGGGTCCGCCCGACGACATAGTGGGCAAGATAATTGCTGGCCTGCGCCAGTGCGCTGGCGGTGAAGCCCGGCGGCAGGTCAAGAATGCGGTTTTCCACCTGCCCATCCTCGCCCACCATGATGGCCATGGCGCGTGTCGCGTCAAACCGCACAAATTCGATGTGCTTGAGCACCATGTCAGCCTTGGTGGCGATCACCACGCCCGCCCCCTGGCTGAGTCCGGATAGAATAGAACTGGCTTCCGAAAGCAGGTCCTCCACCTGCCCGCGCTGGGCGGTGCCCTCGATATGGCGGGAAATCTGTTGGCGCTGGTCTTCGTCCACCGCGCCGACCTCGAGCATGGAATCAACGAAAAAGCGCAGTCCTTGCTGCGTCGGCGCACGACCGGCCGAGGTGTGTGGCGCGGCGATCAGCCCCAGATCTTCAAGGTCTGCCATCACGTTTCGGACAGACGCGGGGGAGAGCTCCACCTGCAGCAGGCGGCTCAGGTCCCGCGATCCAACCGGCATGCCGGTGTCGAGATAGCGCTCCACCAGGCGCCGGAAAATCTCCTGGCTGCGGGCATTGAGCACGGAAAGGAAGTCTTCGGCCGGTCTGGACATGCTGTTTTAATTAAACTCGTCGGCTTTAACCCTAGCGTCTCATTTAGGCGCTTCCTCCCCAAGAGCCAAGCACCCGCCGCTTGTGGGGCGGTCCGATGAGAGTTAAGAGGCGGTTAATAGCAACAATACTGGACCGATTATGCGGCCTTCCGGCAGACAGCCCTCCCAGATGCGAGCGGTGACCATCAAGCGCAATGTAGCAATGAAGGCCGAGGGTTCCTGCCTGATTGCTTTCGGCAATACCAAGGTGCTGTGCACCGCATCGGTCGAGACCAGCGTTCCCGGATGGTTGCGCGGCAAGGGCCAGGGCTGGGTTACCGCCGAATATGGCATGCTCCCCCGCGCCACCGGTTCCCGCACCCGCCGCGAGGCCACTGCCGGCAAGCAGACAGGGCGGACCCAGGAAATCCAGCGCCTTATTGGTCGCTCGCTGCGTGCCGTCGTCGACCTGCAGGCGCTGGGCGAAGCCCAGATCACACTCGATTGTGATGTGCTTGAGGCCGATGGCGGTACGCGCACCGCTTCGATCACCGGCGCCTATGTCGCGCTGGCTGATGCCATCACCTGGATGAACGAGCGCAAGCTGACCAAGGGCAATGCGCTCAAGGACAGCGTTGCCGCCGTTTCCTGCGGCATCTATCGCGGCACGCCACTCCTCGACCTCGATTATCTCGAGGATGTCGAGGCAGAAACCGACGCCAATTTCGTCATGACGGGTTCGGGCAAGTTCGTCGAAATCCAGGGCACTGCGGAAGGCGCTCCTTTTGATCGCGCTGAACTCGACGCCCTCATGACCCTCGCCCAGCAGGGCATCGGCGAACTTTCTCTCATCCAGAAGGCGGCTCTGGGCGCATGATCAACTGGCTGCGAAAATTTCCGTCCGCTGGCCGCCGCTCTGCTGAGCGCATTGCGTCGACACGCACACCCGTGGGGGAGCAGGCATCGCCCTCCTCCGTCGGAACGGAATTTTCCGCCCAGAACTCCGCGCTCTGGAATGACATTCGCCGCGCATTGGAAGGCTCAAGGCCATGACCATCCCTCGCCTCCGTCCCGGTGATCGCCTGGTGCTGGCGACGCATAATGCGGGTAAGCTCAAGGAATTCCGCGAACTCTTCGCGCCCTTCGGCCTGGAACTGGTATCGGCCGGCGAACTGGGCCTGCCTGAACCTGAAGAAACCGGCACGACCTTTGCCGAGAACGCCCGCACCAAGGCGCATGCTGCTGCTAAGGGCGCCAATATGCTAGCGCTCTCAGACGACAGCGGCATCACGGTCGATGCGCTCAATGGCGAGCCGGGTGTCTATACGGCTGACTGGGCCGGCGTACCGCGTGACTTCAACCGCGCGATGAAGCGGGTCGAAGACGCACTCCAGGCGGCGGGCGCCATTTCGCCCGGCCAGCGCCGCGCCGCCTTCAACGCCACGCTTTGCCTCGCCCACCCCGATGGGCGCGACATGCTCTTTGTCGGCAAGTGCGAGGGCACGCTTGTCTGGCCTCCGCGCGGCGATCAGGGACATGGCTATGATCCCATGTTCATGCCCGACGGCCACGACATCACGTTCGGCGAGATGTCGCCCGAACAGAAGCACTCATGGAGCCCCGGTCAGCGCGGCCTCTCGCATCGCGCCCGCTCCTTTGCGCTCTTCGTGGAGACCCAGATCGAGCATGGCTAACCCCAACGATCTTTTCGGGATCTACGTGCATTGGCCCTTCTGCGCGGCCAAGTGCCCCTATTGCGATTTCAATTCGCATGTCCATCGCGGCGCCTTTGACGAAGACGCTTTCGTTGAGGGCTACAAGCGCGAAATCGCGCACATGGCCTCGTTGTCGCCCGGCCGCCTTGTTCAGTCGATTTTCTTCGGCGGTGGAACGCCATCGCTGATGAGCCCCAAAGCTGTGGGCACCATTCTCGATGCGATCAGCAATGAATGGGAAATCGACCGCAACGCCGAGATTACGCTCGAGGCCAACCCCACCAGCGTCGAGGTCGACAAGTTCCGCGGTTTCCGCGCGGCGGGCATCAATCGCGTCTCGCTTGGGGTGCAGTCCCTACGCCCTGGCCCGCTGGCCGAACTGGGCCGTCGCCACTCCGTCGATGAAGCGATCACCGCGGTCCGCATCGCGCAGTCCATTTTTGATCGTTCGAGCTTTGACCTCATCTATGCCCGCCCCAAGCAGACGCTTGAGGATTGGGAAGACGAGCTCAAGGAAGCGCTCTGGCTCGCCCGTGGGCATATCAGCCTCTACCAGCTCACCATCGAGCAGGGCACGCGCTATTACGACCTCTTCAATGCCGGCAAGCTCAAGATGCCGGACGAAGATCTAGCCGCAGACTTCTATGAGCTGACGCAGGAACTGACCGCCCAGGCCGGCATGCCTGCCTATGAGATTTCCAATCATGCCGTGCCGGGCCAGGAAAGCCGGCACAACATGCTCTATTGGCGCTATGGCGAATATGCCGGCATCGGCCCGGGCGCCCATGGTCGCCTCGTGGTCAATCACCAGCGTCACGCGACCGCCACAGAAAAAATGCCCTTCGAATGGCTCAGCCGGGTCAACCAGTTCGGCCATGGCATGACCACCGATGACGTCCTCACCTGGGAAGAACAGGGAGACGAAATGCTGGTCATGGGTCTGCGCCTCAAGGAAGGCATTTCCCCGGCGCGATTTATGTCGCTGTCGGGCCGGGCCATCTCCGAACGCCAGATCGACGCGCTCAAGGGCTATGGCTTTGTCGAGACCCTGCCCAATGGCAATATCCGCGTCACCGAAAAGGGTTTTCCGGTCCTCGACGCCGTTGTGGCCGATCTCGCCGCTTAGGTGCTGGATCGCGAATCTGTGAGCCTTGGCGGAACCCTCCGGCGCGGCACCCCGTTTCTCAATCACCTTCAGTTGAGGAACGTCACATGGGCATTCTCTGGACTATCATTATTGGTTTTGTCGCGGGCCTGATCGCCAAGTTTCTGGTGCCGGGCACATCGAACGAGCCCTCCGGCTTCATCCTGACCACCATTCTGGGCATCGTCGGTGCCTTTGTGGCCTCCTATCTCGGCCAGGCTATCGGCTGGTACTCGGCTGGTGAAGGCGCTGGCCTGATCGGCGCCGTTGTCGGCGCAGTTATCGTTCTGCTCCTCTGGGGCATGTTCGCCCGCCGTCGCGCCTAAAATATCGAAGAATTAGAGGAGAATGAAAATGGCAAACCGTGGAATGCCGTCCCTCCTGGCCCTGCTTGGTCTTGTGGCCATGGCGGGCTATCAGAACCGCGACAAGCTCGGCCAGGTGCTGGGTCAGTCGGGTCTGGGTCAATCCGGTTCGAATGATCAGACCGCGCCGCGTGCCGGCGAATTCGGCGATCGCCTTAACGACGCAGGGAGCGTTCTGGGTCGTACGGCCAATGAGGTCGGCGGCTCGTTGATGAATGGACTTAATGAGCTACTGGATATGTTCCGCAGCCATGGCGAACAGGAAACCGCTGATTCCTGGATCACCCCGGGTGTCCCGACCAGGCCCCTTAATCGCGAGCAGGTCGAAGCCTCAATCGGTCGCGAGACTCTCGAGGATCTCGCCCGCGATACAGGCCTTGATTATGACGAGCTGGTCTCGCGATTGAGCAAGTCCATCCCTGAAGCCGTCGACCGTGCGACGCCCGATGGGCATTTTCCGACCTCTGATGACGAAGTGCGTCAGCGTCTGGCCGGTATCTGACGATATCCGGTCACGAATTGAAAAGCCGCCCAAAACGGGGCGGCTTTTTCATTTTCAGAGTTTTGCGCCGTCGAGAACGCCGCCACCGACCTGCCTGATGACCAGCGCATAATCGCTTCGGCCATTGGCGTTGAGTCGGAAAAGGCCATCTCGACCGGCGAAACCTGACGGATTTGTCAGAAGGGCCTGCGTAAACGGCGGATTGGCCATCGATAGCGTGTTCACATTGGCAAGAATGGTCGCCGTATAGGCGATCGTCGCCATTTGCGGTGGCCGTGAGCCAAACCTGGCCTGATACTCGCCGGCAATCGCATTAAGCCCTGCTTCATCAACAGCAGGGAAGATCGCGCCTTGTAGAGCCGGATTGCTGAGCAGGCCCGGATCATTGGCCCAATCTGCAGACCCCACCAGCTGCACATCATCCTTGCGCAGCCCTGACTGCGCCAGAAGTCCGGCAAACGTCGCTGCACTCGCCCGGTCTGGAATGAAAAGCGCGTCGATCATGCCGCGCTCGGCGAGCGGCTTGGCCTGATTGATGATGCTCTGCGCCTCGCTGATGTCGGAGAAAGTATAGACGGCGCTGGGCGAAAAGCCGGCGGCGATGGCTTCGCGGCGGAAAGCGGTCGCCAGCGCCTCGCCATAGGGCGTTGCAGGGAAAATGCCGGCCGGGCCGCGCCGCCCCTGTTCCCTGAGATAAGTTACAGCCCGCTTCATCTCCGTCTCGGGCAGCACGTTGAGCACATAGACGCCTGGGCCCGCGACATTGCTGTTATTGGCAAAGCCGATCAGCGGGATATTGGCCGACCGCGCGACATTGCCCGCCGCCGCTACTTGGTCGGCAGCCACCGGCCCAAGGATCAGCTTGGCTCCCTCTGCCACCGCCGCATTGGCAGCAGCCACGGCGCCATTGGCGCCTGTGCCGCTGTCGCGCAGGGAAATCGTGATGTTCTCGGCAATATTCGGATTGGCTTCGATGAAGCTGATGGCAAGCTTGCTGGCATTGGCCAGCGTTCGACCCAATTGCGCCAGCGTCGGATCACCTGAAAGCGGCAGCAGCAGTGCCACGGTCACCGGTCCGCGGCCAAACCGCTCTGACGGCGTGGTCGCTACCATGCCCGGATTTTGCACCGGGCTCAGTTGGCTGCCCTGTTGTGCACCGCCCTGGTCCCACGGGAGCGTCAGGGTGCGAGAGCCGAGCTGCAGCGGTCCGCTGGCGCAGGAAGCGAGCAGGACGGCACTCGCCAGAAATCCGATGGTCCGGAAGAACCTGCCCTTGAAACTGTCAAATTCGCGCATTGCCCGCTGCCAATTGCTAACAATGTGCTAGCAACTTGACCCTGAATGGTTAAGCAAGAGCGAAGCCACGACGCGGAAGCCATGAGCGCAGACACAAAAAGCTATTTTATCGCCGGCACGCCTTTCGATGCGCCCCCGCTTGCGCCGGGCCTCTATGTCGTTGCGACTCCGATCGGCAATCTGCGCGATATCACCATCCGCGCGCTGGAGACGCTGGCGGGCTGCGAACTCGTGCTCTGCGAAGATACCCGCACCTCGGCCAAGCTGCTCGATCACTACGGTATCAGGGTCCGCCGTCAGGCCTTTCATGAACACAATGAGCGCGGCCGGGCCGAGGAAATCGCGTCCCGCATCGCATCGGGCGCTGCCATTGCGCTCATTTCCGACGCAGGTACCCCCCTGCTCTCCGATCCAGGCTTTCCGCTGATCCGGACGCTGGCCGAACAGAACCTGCCCATTTTTCCGGTGCCCGGCGCTTCTGCGCTCCTCTCTGCGCTGGTTGTCGCGGGCCTGCCCACAGACGCCTTCGCTTTCCATGGCTTCCTGCCGCCAAAGGCGGGCGCGCGCGCCAATGCGTTGAAAAAACTGGTGGATTCACGTGAAACACTGGTTTTTTA
>JAAZLP010000328.1 GCA_012799265.1 Phyllobacteriaceae bacterium
ACAGCTTTCCCATGACGAAAACTGCGCGCGATAGAGCGTGTCAGTCGTAACCGTGGTGCCGAGTTGATCAAATAGACCGGGGCGACCATCAATCTCGACGGGGACTGTGCGGAGCAAGACCAGATCAGCGCCTCGACACTGGGCGATCATTCCCCGCCAGAGCTCTGCCCTGCCCTCTGGACCCAAAGCGGCAAGTCGGTCGAGGTCGGCGATGGGTGCATAGCAACCGGCATGGGTGCCCGGGAACCAGGTCAGCACGCGGACATCCCGCAAGCGCTTCAAGTGCAGCGGCAGGATTGCCAGCGGCGTGCCGTCAAGTTCGGCAACGACATAGCGCTGCTCAGACGCCGGAATTTGCCGATAGCGCGTCCAGAGACGTATGAAATCGTAGCTTTGGCCTGGGGATTCGACAGCATCTGCAGACAGCTGTCGCCACGCCGGCTCAACGTCTTCAATGTTCTCACTGACGCGGAAAGTCAGGTTGCGTTTTTCCGCTCTCGGCGCGGCCCCAAGTCCTAACTCCAGATCGTCTACGATGATTGGCTGGCTACCCGCGCCCATCTCTGTCTCCCCCGAACGGGCGGATGTTGCAGACTATGGGTAAATACGTACTGAAGTTTTCCGAGCCAAATCGGAAGACTTCACGAAAAAAGGAGCAGGGTTAAGCGCGCTTTACTTACCCAAAAGTGGAAAGCACCGGGAAGGTCTCGAGGAACCAAAAGGAAATGCGGGTAAAATTGCCGGTGAGGAACAAAAGGCCCGTGACAACCAGCAAGCCGCCCATGACCTTCTCAACCACACCCAGGTGCTTCTTGAAGCCCTGGAAGAACGTCAAGAAGGGACCGATAGCGATGCCAGCCAGGAAGAACGGGATACCGAGGCCGAGGGAGTAAAGGCCGAGAAGCTGAGCGCCTTCCCAAGCCGTGTCACGGCTGGCGGCAACCGAGAGAATAGCCGCAAGGACGGGTCCGATACAGGGCGTCCAGCCAACAGCGAAGGCAAGGCCGAGCAGAAAGCCGCCAAGAGGTCCCGAGGCCACGCCCGGTCCGTTGGGGCGCAGTTGCCGGTCAAGGAAGCCGATGCGGAAGACGCCGAGGAAATGCAGGCCCATGGCAATGATGATGATCCCGGCAACGGGCGTCAGGATCGGTAAAAGCTGGCGGAAAACCTGGCCGAAGGCCGTCGCCGTGGCACCCATGGTGATGAACACCACTGAGAAGCCCATGATGAAAAACAGGGAAGTAATGGCGACCCGCAGGGTCAGCCGCCCGGGTGAACCCGAATCCGCCTCAGCGCGTAACTGGTCGTAGCTCGCCCCACTCATATAGGTGAGATATGGCGGTACCAGCGGCAAGACGCAGGGGCTGAGAAAGCTCAGGACGCCAGCGCCAATGACCAGGGGCAGAGAAAATTCCACAATCACGCTCCAATGTGCGCCCCTGTGTAGCGTGGTCGGCCGATAAGGCAAGGAGCCGCAAAGCCGCATCGCGGTTCTGTGACCGCGGGGCCAGGAAACGCCCCGCCAATACAACCCAGGAAAAACACTTAGCAGTACACACAATAGCAATACTACGTATGCTATTCAGTAATTAGTCATAAAATTTATACGTCGCAATAAGATGCGACCTGAAGAGGTGCTAGTCTACCCGTACAACTGAATAGGTTGAGCCACTGTGACACCGAAGTCGACGTCCAGGACCGAGACAATGCTGTTATGCCTCATGCTCTCGGCGGCGACGCTGATGACGTTTCTTTTCATGGCGATTGGGCACCACCTCCCCCCTGAAAAGGG
>JAAZLP010000329.1 GCA_012799265.1 Phyllobacteriaceae bacterium
CGTCAGAATGGATGGGATAGACCGTGATCGGTGCATCGGGCTCGAGGATACCGACCAGCCGATCGCCCGGGATGACACCCTCCCCTGAAACCGAAACCGCGGTGTGGAAATCGAGCTGTGCCAGGGCCGCCTTGGCACGCGGACCGGAGCGCTGCCCACCGGGGACGCGGAAGCGGAACTGATCGGTTGCGCGCAGGGCGAACCAGCCGTCTGCCGTGTCGGCGACGGGAAGATCGAGCTTGCGACGGCGACGGCGCAGACCTTTGACCTGAGCCACGGCATTGCCGAGCGGCTCGGAGCCAATCTTGCCCTCGCCAACGGCGATGAGCAGGTCGCGCTTGGTGGGCTGCTCCAGCGCCTCGGCCAGTGCCTTGCCTTCGGATTCCTCGAGCGTCACGCCTTCGCGCTCAAGCATCATGTTGAGCACCTGCTCACCCAGAGCAAGCGCGCGCTGGATGGCCGATTGGCGCACGGAGCGGCGAATGGCGGCGCGGGCCTTGCCCGTTGCGGCAATGCCGATCCAGTTGCTGGGCGGGCGATGATTGTGGTCGCGGAGAATTTCGACCTCGTCGCCGGACCGCAGCTGGGTCACAAGCGGCAGGATGAGGCCGTTGATCTTGGCACCGACACAGGTGTCGCCGATATCGGTATGGAGCGCATAGGCGAAGTCGATGGGCGTTGCCCCACGGGGCAGCGCGATCAGGCGCCCGCGCGGGGTAAAGCAGAAGACCTGATCCTGGAAGAGCTCGAGCTTGGTATATTCGAGGAAGTCCTCAGCCGCGATGCCGGAGGTCAGGTGGCTGATGGTCTGACGCAGCGAGCCATAGGCGTGCGATTCCATCTCGATGCGACCGAGGTTCGCCGAAGCGCCATCCTTGTAGAGGGCGTGGGCGGCGATGCCGAATTCGGCCACCCGGTCCATTTCCTCGGTGCGGATCTGCAGTTCGACGCGCTGGCGGCTGGGACCAACGATTGTGGTGTGGATCGACTGGTAGTCGTTGTGCTTGGGGACGGAGATATAGTCCTTGAACCGGCCGGGCACGACTTTCCACTGCGTGTGGATGATGCCCACGGTCTGGTAGCACTCCTCCAGCGAGCCGACGATGACGCGGAAGCCGATCATGTCCGAGAGCTGCTCGAGGGCGATCGACTTGCGCTCGATCTTGGCAAAAATCGAATAGGGCGATTTCACGCGCGCCTTGACCCGCGCCGTAATGCCAGCGTCGGCCAGACGCTCGGTCAGTTCATGCGTGATGGTATCGATGGCTTCGCGGTTGTCTTCCTGCAGCTGATCCAGTCGCGCCATGATGGCGGCATAGTGATCGGGCTGGAGAATGCGGAAGCTGAGGTCTTCCAGCTCATTACGCATGTCCTGCATACCCATGCGTCCGGCAAGCGGGGCATAGATATCCATGGTCTCCTGGGCGATGCGCTTCTGCTTCTCCGGCGCCATGAACTGGAGCGTGCGCATGTTGTGCAGGCGATCAGCCAGCTTCACCAGCAGCACGCGCACGTCCTGGCTGATGGCCAGCAGCAGCTTGCGGAGGTTTTCCGCCTGCGCTTCTTCGCGGCTCACCAGATTGAGCCGTTCGATCTTGGTCAGCCCGTCGACAATGGTGCCGATTTCCGGCCCGAAGAGCTGGTCGATCTCGGCGCGGGTAGCGTCCGTATCCTCAATGGTGTCGTGCAGAAGCCCGACGGCAATCGAGGCGTCGTCCAGTTTGAGCTCGGTGAGAATGGCCGCAACTTCAAGCGGGTGATTGAAGTAGGGGTCGCCGTTGACGCGCTTCTGCGAGCCATGCTTCTGCATGGCGTACACATAGGCCTTGTTCAACAAATTCTCGTCGGCGTTCGGGTTGTAGGCCTGAACGAGCTCGACAAGCTCATACTGTCTCATCATGGGAGTAGTCGCTCGCTCGCGGGGACAAGCTTAGCGCCTGAAAAGAAAATGAAAAAGAGCGCCCGACAATTGCCGGACGCTCTTTGATATAGTCGGAATGGACTGCGCCGCAACTGCGCGCGCGTCGACCGGACGAATTAATCGTCGCGGCGTTCCGGGGGAGCGAGGCTCTCGATGCCGCGCAGAAGCTCTTCTTCGCTGATCGTGTCGAAGTTGATCGAATCGTCGTCGCCGGCGCTCTCGATGAGCGGGGCGGCGCTGGATTCGGGCTCGTCGACCTCGACATATTTCTGCAGCGAATGAATCAGGTCTTCGTGCAGGTCCTCGGGCGAAATGGTGCCGTCGCCGATTTCACGCAGCGCAACGACGGGATTCTTGTCGTTGTCGCGCGGCACAGTGATCTGTGCGCCGGAGGAAATCATGCGCGCGCGATGTGCGGCCATGAGGACGAGGTCGAAGCGGTTGTCGACCTTTTCAATGCAGTCTTCAACGGTGACGCGTGCCACGAACGTCTCCACAAATTGGGGAAAGAAGGCCCGCATTACACGATGAACGGCACAAACACAAGGTTCGCATCGCCGCATGGCGTCAGGAACCCA
>JAAZLP010000330.1 GCA_012799265.1 Phyllobacteriaceae bacterium
TCGCTGGCCCAGACATCGTCATCGACCATGCCGAGATGCTCGGCGCGGGAAAAGCCCGCATTGGCGATAACGGCATTGGGCGCGCCATTGGCCGCGATCTCTGCTTCGACCGCCTGGCGGGTCGCCTTGGCGTCTGCCTGATCAAAGGTGATGGAGCGGACAAGCGGGAGGCCTTCCAGCTGGGCCGCATCGCGGTCTGCGCCGACGACCTGGGCACCGGCAGCGAAGAAGGCTTCGACGAGGAAGCGGCCAATGCCACCGCCAGCGCCGGTGATCAGCACGGTCTTGCCATCAAGGCGGAAGGGATTTGAGGTGAACAACGCAGTCTTCTCCCATGGAAAAGGCCCGACCGCATGGTCGAGCCGATCAGCGTGCTGGCCTCAGGGCCCCTTATAGGCGACGCAATCGATCTCGACCTTGCAGTCGACCATCATATGGCTCTGAACGGCTGAGCGGGCCGGCGGATGCTCGCCGAAGTAAGATTTATAGACGGCGTTGAAGCTCCAGAAGTCGCGCGGATCATCCAGCCAGACGCCGCAGCGCACCACATGTTCGAGGCCGTAACCGGCTTCCTCGAGGATGGCGATAATGTTCTGGATGGCCAGATGGGTCTGCTCAACAATGCCGTGGCCGACGATCTCGCCGTCCTTCATGGCGACCTGGCCAGAGACGTAGAGCCAACCGCCCGCTTCCACGGCTCGGGCAAAAGGAAGGTTCTGGCCACCGGCGCCTGCTTT
Source organism: Phyllobacteriaceae bacterium (assembly GCA_012799265.1). Classification (GTDB taxonomy): domain Bacteria; phylum Pseudomonadota; class Alphaproteobacteria; order Rhizobiales; family Devosiaceae; genus Devosia. The sequence goes on from JAAZLP010000330.1 coordinate 738, forward strand.
TTTGGCCCCATAGCGTTTGATCGGCATTTTGTTCTCCCACGCCACTCTGAAACTGAGTTTCTTTTATGTCCCGCAATCTGCGCCAATTGCGTTGAATCAGGCAAGCGCCACCGCTCAAATGAAAATTAATTACGTGATTGAGCAGATGGCTTGTTGTAGCTTGCCCGCATCGAGACCCGGATCATAGTACCGTGCGCATTTTCACCGCTGCCCTCGCCACCGAAACCAACACCTTTTCGCCGATCGCCATCGACAAGGCCGCGTTCGATGCCTCGCTCTATGCCAGACCGGGCGAGCATCCCGTGACGCCGACACTGTGTTCGGCGCCGATTACGGTGGGCCGCGAGGTCTGTGCGCGGGAAGGCTGGACGCTGATCGAGGGGAGCGCGAGCTGGGCCGAACCAGCGGGCATGGTGGCACGCGCGACCTATGAAGAATTGCGCGACGAGATCATCGAACAGTTGAAAGCGGCGATGCCGGTGGATGCCGTGGTGATGGGGCTCCATGGCGCGATGGTGGCGCAGGGCTATGACGACCCCGAGGGGGATATTCTCAGCCGTATCCGCGAGATTGTCGGGCCGGAGGTGGTGGTCTGCGCCGAGCTCGACCCGCATAGCCACCTCACGGCCAAGCGGGCGGCGCAGGCCAATTACCTCGTCTATTTCAAGGAATTCCCGCATACCGACTTTGTCGACCGGGCGCGCGATCTCTGGGACATCACGGTGCGGACGCTCAAGGGCGAGATCAAGCCGGTGATGAGCATTTTCGACTGCCGGATGATAGACGTCTTCCCGACGAGCAAGCAGCCCATGCGCGGCTTCGTCGACAATCTCTTCGCGCTGGAAAAGTCGACGCCGGGCCTCCTTTCGCTCTCCGTCGTGCATGGCTTCATGGCCGGTGACGTGCCGGAAATGGGCACCAAGCTCGTCGCCATCACCGACAATCAGCCGGAGATGGGTGCGGCACTGGCTGAAAAACTGGGACGTGAGCTCTTTGCCATGCGCGGCACCTTCATGGTGAGCCAGGTGGACGAAAAGGTCGCCGTGGAACAGGCGCTGCAGGCGGAACAGGGGCCGGTCGTCATCGCCGATGTCTGGGACAATCCGGGCGGCGGGACGGCGGGCGACGCGACTGTGCTTTTGGCCGAGCTCATCGCACAGGGCGCAACGGGTGTTGCCGTGGGCACGATCTGGGACCCTATAGCGGTGCAGATCTGTTTTGCTGCCGGAGAAGGCGCGGAGATCATGCTGCGCTTTGGCGCCAAATCGGCGCCGGATACGGGCTGGCCTATCGACAAGCGCGTTACGGTGAAGCGGCTGAAAAAGAACGCACAGATGCGCTTCGGCGACAGCTTTGCCTCGTTTGGCGATGCGGCGCTGGTGACGTTCGACGGGTTTGAGGTGATCCTCAACACCACGCGCGCGCAGAGCTGGGACAGCAGTCTTTTCAGCGAGATGGGGATCGACCCGCGGGAGAAGAAAATCCTCCTCATCAAGTCGACCAACCATTTCTATGACTCGTTCTCCAAGATCGCCTCGGAGATCATCTATTGCTCGGCTGGAAAACCCTATCCGAACAAGCCGGCGGAAACGAATTATCGCAAGGCGCGGCGGGATATCTGGCCGATGGTGGAAAATCCTTGGGGCTGAACGCTACTCAGCCACATTGACGACGACGCTGCCGCGCTTTCGGCCGGTTTCGACATAGGCGTGTGCCTTGGGGAGATCGGCCCAGGCAAAGGTCTGGTCGATATGGGGGCGGTAATGCCCCACCTCCGCCAGGCGGGCCAGGGTGGCGATGTCCTCGGGCAGCTCGCCGGCGGGTCCGGCAATCATGCGCGTGCCGTTGACCCCTTTGCGCATGGCACCGAGCATTTCCTTGAGCGTGCCGGCAATGGCGAGATAGCGGCCATTGGGCTTGAGCAGTTTTTGCGCGGCGGCGAAGTCGGTGGCGGCGACAGCATCGGCGATGATGTCAAAGCGCTGGGGCAAATCGGCGAGATTTGTGGCGGTGTAGTCGATGACGTGATGCGCGCCTTTTTCGGTCACGAGATCGATATTGCGGGCGCTGGTTGTGGCGGCGACCTCTGCACCCTGTTGGCGCGCGAGCTGGATCAGCGCCAGACCGACACAACTTGAGCCGCCGAGCACCAGGATGGACTGGCCAGACTTGAGCTCGGCTTTGCGCAGATAATGCAGCGCGGTCGTACCGCCGAAACAAAGCGCAGCCGCCTGGGCAAAATCGGGGCCAGCGGGCAGCGGCTGCGTCATTGCCTCTTTTGCGACGGCGAACTGGGCGTGGGCGGCCATCTTCATGCCGGAAAAGGCAAAGACGGCGTCGCCGGGACGAAAGCGGGTGACGCCCTCGCCAATGGCTTCGACCACGCCGGAAAGTTCGGTGCCGAGCACGGGTTGACGCGGGCCCTTCCAGCCCAGGGCGAGGCGCCCCATGATCCTCATCTCGGGCGGAAAATCGCAGCCACGCATGCGCACATCGCCGGAATTGACCGTGGTGGCGTGGACGCGGATCAGCAGCTCGCCCTTACCCAGCTTTGGCTGCGGGAGGTCTTCGAGCGCCAGGGTATCGGGAGCGCCGTAGCGGCGGGCAGTCCAGGCTTGCATAGAAACCTCCATGCGGCTCAGGGGCCGGATTTCTTCCATTGAAAGACTTCGCCGATCTCGACGCCGAAGACCTCCGCGATGCGGAAGGCGGCTTCGAGGGAAGGCGAATATTTGTTCTGCTCGATGGCGGCGATGGTCTGGCGGGTCATGCCGATGCGGTGGGCCAATTCCTGCTGGGTCATCTCGCCATGATCAAAGCGCAGGCGACGAATGGTGTTGGTGATGGGGGGCGGTGGAGGCATCAGGCATACCGACGATACTGGACGATGATGATGACCTCGCGCAGCACCGCGCAGGTTGCCACCACGAAGAGCAGGAGATTGACCAGCATCACCGCCGTGCCGCCTGCCGGATCAGCGGGATAATCGACGCGCGCCATGTCGGTCACCCAGCGGCTGGCGAAGACAACGCCGACGATGGACAGCTCAAGGCAGGTCAGCCCGATGCGATTGGCACGGTGGTCGATGGCCAGATCAAGCTCGTCCTTGGGCGGATCGAAATCCTGCTTGGCATGCCAGGCCGCATAGATCGCCGCGGCCAACTGGATCACGACGGCGGCGATAAGGGTTTTGACGAAGCGCCAGAAGAGCTCGTCGCCATCGAGGCTCTGCGTCGCGAAGTCGGACCAGACCGTCCAGAAATACCAGCCGAAGATGATGGTGGAGACGACAACCGATATCCACGCCACCTTTTCACGCATGCTCATGGGACACTCCGTGCCAAGAATTTATGGCATTGTGTCGCATATTTCTACCGTCATGTATATTATTTTTTACATTGATGACATCAGGTCGACGTCGTGCGCATTTTTCTTTAACACCGGCCGTGACTTACACTGAGGTAGGGACGTTCCATGACCAGCGATCCGGTGTCTGACCTGCTCGAAAAGGTCGGCGTCTCACGTCCAACCAATCACGCGACCATGGTCACGCTGCGGGCGCTGGTGCAGGAACATGCGCCAGAGGCCGCTGAGATGATCAAGTATGGCGGGCTGCACTATGTGCGGACAAAACCATTCTGCGGCATCTATAGCCACGCCAAGCATGTCTCGCTGGAATTTTCGCGCGGTGTCGACTTTGACGATGGATTGCTGGAGGGCGACGGCCAATTTCGCCGGCATCTGAAGTTCACCGATCCATCGGCCGTGGATGTCGAACGCGTTGGGGCCTATATCGCGGCCTCCTATCAGCGAGCCTAGTCCCGCAGCTTCTTGAAAAACTCGGTTAGCATGGTTTCTGCCCTGCCTGCCGACAGGCCGCCGATGACTTCCGGGTGGTGGTGACAGGTCGGTTGATCGAAAAGGCGGATGCCGTTTTCGACGGCGCCGGCTTTGGTGTCTTCAGCGGCGAAATAGACGCGGCGGAGGCGGGTGTGGGCGATGGCGCCGGCGCACATGGCGCAGGGTTCGAGCGTTACATAGAGGTCGCAGCCATCAAGCCGCCCGGTGCCGCGTGAGGCGAGGGCCGTGCGGATGGCCAGCATTTCGGCATGGGCGGTGGGATCGCGCAGGGATTGCATGCGGTTGCGCTCGGCCGCGAGGATGCGCGTGCCTTCCATGATGACAGCACCAACAGGCGCTTCGCCAAGCGCGGCGGCTTCCTCGGCGAGGGAGAGGGCCAGGTCCATGGGCGATTGGTCGGTCATCAGAAGGGCGCGTAGTCCTCTGGGTCGATGGCGGCTTTGAGCGCATCGAGCTCGGCTTCGGTCCAACCGGGCGGCTGGGTCACCTCATACCAGGCATCGATATAGTGATGGGGCGAATAGACGTGTCCGTAGCCCACCGGCGCGGTTTGCGCCAGCGCACTGTCGAGCGCAAGCTGGAGGAAGGTGACGAGCGGGTACCAATTGAGCGCGGGGGAGACGTCGGGGCCGCGCGGCGCGTTCATCCAGTCCGGCTTGGTCCAGTCGCTTTCGAAGGAGAAGAAGACGATGGGATCGCTCGCATATTGCAGGAAGACCGTGCGTAGCGGGCCCCAGGCTGGGAGGTCGTCCCAACCGGAGCGGCCAGACTGGTTCATGAAGCGGATGGCAGAATCATTGCCGAAACGCGGCAGCCAGGCGGGCGAGCCGGGCTGGCGGCTTTCGGTCATGCGTCCCCAGAGCGAGCTGGAGAATGGCGGGCCGGCCCAGAGTGCGCCATGGAAGGGATCGCCGAGTACATCATAGATCGTGGTGGAGTTCTGCGACGCCAGCGCACCGAGGCTGAGGCCGTGGAGGTAAAGGCGCGGACGGGCGTCCTTGGGCAGCATGGTCCAATAATCATAGACAGCCGAAAAAAGCGCCTGCGCGGTCGTGGCGCCATAGGTCGGCTCGACCAGCAGCGAGAGCGCGCTGGTGAGATAGGAATATTGCACGGCGACGGAGGCGACATCGCCGCCATGGAGATATTCAAGCGTATCGATGGCAGCCTGATCCACCCAACCGGTGCCGACGGGCATGATGAGCACGAGAACCGAGCGATCGAAGGCGCCGATACGCTGGAGTTCGGCAAGGGCGAGATCGGCGCGTTCCGTCACCCTTTCGGCGGAGCGGAGGCCGACATAGGTGCGCAGCGGCTCCATGGCGGGCTTGCCGGTGAGGGCCTCGATATCGGCGGCGCTGGGGCCGGACTGGATATAGATGCGGGAATCCTTGCCGATGGTGCGCCAGTCGATCAGCGATTGGGCGCTGCCGGTGGCGTGCCAGGCCTGGGGCGGGGCATCGCTGGTGGAGACGACCGCGTCGAGCTGCTGGTAGAAGCGGTCGGCGGCGCGCAGGGCAGAGCGCCAGAAGACGTTGTTGACCAATAGAGCCACAACGATGGTGACAAGAATGGTCGCAAGGACCAGGGCAGCGCGGCGCGGCACGTGGCGCTCGAGATGTCGCCAGACCCAGCGAATGAGCAAAACCATGACGCGGCCGATGACCAGAAGGATGCTGGCAATCGCCAGCGCAATGGCGGCGATGACCAGCGGCTGGGTCTCTTCGACCGGCTTCATCGCCATGACGGCACGCACCGAATTCTGCCAGCCATTGGCATTGGCGAGCGCGGTGACGACGAAGCCGATACAGGCCAGCGCAATGATGAGGCCAAGCGCCCGCGTTACACGGCCCGGTGGCACGCGAAGGCCGAGAAAGCCCCAGAGCCAATGGATGAGATTGCCCACACCATAGCCGACGGCAAAGCAGCAACCGGAGAGAATGCCCTGAACGATTTCGGTGCGTGGCAGCAGCGACGGCGTCAGGGAGAGGGCAAAGAAGATCGAGCCGAGGAGCAGGCCGGGAAAGGAGAAATGCCTGTCCAGCCACTCCCACAACGTGTTGACCTTGTCGGCCAGGGCAATCGGCTTTGGCGCTGCGGCTGAACTCATGGGGACAAATGAACCTGACTTGGGGCTGCGGTCAACGGGGCGCGGTGGTGGGGTCGGCAGGGGCAGCGCCCTCCCCTATATTGAGCGGAGGAGAATCGCCCGTGCCCATCCGCCAGTTACCCGAAGACCTGATCAACCGTATTGCCGCCGGTGAGGTGGTGGAACGACCCGCGAGCGTCGTCAAGGAGCTGGTCGAGAATTCGATCGACGCGGGCGCGAGCAAGATCGTGGTCACCACCGCCAATGGCGGCATGGACCTCATCCGCATCACCGATGACGGCCACGGCATGGACGAGGCCGATCTGGTCCTCTCGGTCGAGCGGCATGCGACGTCCAAACTGACGGCTGATGATCTCGACGATATCCGCACTCTGGGGTTCCGCGGCGAAGCACTGGCCTCCATCGGGTCGGTGGCGCGGCTTTCGATTGCATCGCGCACGGCGGATGCCGAGAGCGGGCTGGTACTGATTGTCGATAATGGCAAGCGCACGGGGCCTATGCCGCAGGCGATGAACCGGGGAACCGTCATCGAGGTGAAAGACCTCTTTGCGCAGGTGCCAGCGCGGCGGAAATTCCTCAAGACGGCGCGAGCAGAAGCGGGCGCCATTACGGATGTGGTGAAGCGGCTCGCCATGGCCAATCCGGGCATTCACTTTGTGCTCGATGGCTCGGACCGGCAGCCCTCAAACTGGCCAGCGGTTCATGGCGAGGGCGCGCTGGCGGCGCGGCTCGGACAAGTCATGGGGGCAGACTTCGTCGAGAACGCGGTGACGCTGGCGACGCATCGGCATGGTATCGTGGTCGCCGGCATGGCGGGCCTGCCGACCTATACGCGCGCCAATTCTCTGAGCCAGTTTTACTTCGTCAACGGCCGCTCGGTGAAGGACAAGGTGCTCGTGGGTGCCGTGCGCGCCGCCTATGCCGACTATGTGTTCCGCGACCGCTTCCCCGTCATCGCGCTCTACATCGCGATTGATCCATCGGAAGTGGACGTCAATGTGCACCCGGCCAAGGCGGAACTACGCTTTCAGGACCAGGGGGCGGTGCGCGGGGCTGTGATCAAGGCCATCGGTGTGGCGCTGGCGGCGGCGGGGTTCAAGGCATCGACCAGCGTGGCTGACGATATTCTGGGCGCGTTTTCGGCGCCGGAAATGGCGACACCGGTCAGGGAGCCGATTGCGCTGGCTGAGCCCGCGCAGCAGCGCTATCTGGCGCCCAGCTACAATTGGGGGCAACAGGATCGCGCCCCGCTCAATTATGATCGCAATCCGGGGCAGTTGCGCGGCTTTACCGAGCCGAGCGGACGCGTTGAGACGGTGGAGATCACGCCGGAGGCGGTGGACTATCCGCTGGGGACAGCGCGGGCGCAGATGTTTGACAATTACATCATCGCGCAGAACGAGAATGGGCTCCTGCTGGTGGATCAGCACGCGGCGCATGAGCGGCTTGTCTATGAGCGGTTCAAGGCACAGATGGCGTCCGGGCCAGTGGCGAGCCAGGCGCAGCTCATTCCGGTGATCGTGGAATTGCCGGAGGAAGATTGCGGGCGCTTGGAAGAGGCGGCGCCGGAGCTGGAAAAGTTCGGGCTTTACCTCGACCGCTTCGGGCCGCGCGCCATTGCCGTGCGCGAGACCCCTGCCCTTCTTGGCAATAGCGACATCAAGGGGCTGATCAACGACCTCGCCGATGGGCTGGCCGAATGGGATAGCGCGGCGGCGCTGACCGACCGGATGGAAGCGATCATCGCGCGCATGGCCTGTCACGGTTCGGTGCGATCCGGGCGGCGGCTGCGCGTCGACGAGATGAATGCCTTGCTGCGCGATATGGAAGCGACACCGCATTCGGGCCAGTGCATCCATGGACGACCAACTTACGTTGAGCTGAAGAAGGCCGATATCGAGCGGCTGTTTGGGAGAAGCCGATGACCTCAGGTATCCATCACGTGACGCTGATCACCGGCAATGTGCAGGCCAATGTCGATTTCTTTGTCGGCTTTCTGGGCCTCAGGCTGGTGAAGCGGACGGGAGGATATGAGGATGCGCGGCAGCTTCATCTCTTTTATGGCGACTACAACGCCACGCCGGGTTCGTTGATCACCTACCTCGTCTGGGAGGGGGGCAGCGCCGGTCAGGCGGGCGCTGGTCAGGTAAGCGAGGTGGCGCTGGCCATCGCGCCAGGGTCCATCGGGTTCTGGATCGAGCGCGCGCTGCGCTTTGGCGTCAAGAATGAGGGCACGGGCCAGGAGTTCGGCGAAACCGTGCTGCGGCTGCGCGATCCCGACGGTGTGCTGATCAAGCTCGTCAGCGCGGACCTGCCGGCATTGCAGATGCCGGAGAATGACATTCCGGCCGAACACGCCATCCGCCGCATTCGCGGGGTGACGCTGCTCTCGACCGTGCAGGAAGAAACTACAGATTTTCTCACTCGCCATTTTGGCTTCCGAAAGGGGCCGGTGGAGGGACCGATCCACCGGCTGGTGTCGGATGTCGGCGACGTGCTCGATGTGCGCGATGCGGGCGGGTTCTGGGCAGGTGCGCCGGGCACCGGGACGGCGGACCATGTGGCTGTGCGCGCGGCTGACGAAGCTGAGGTCAAGGCCGTGGAGGCCGAGCTGCGCAAGCGCAATTCGAGCATGACCAACCTCCATGACCGGAACTATTTCACCGCGCTCTATGTGCGCGAACCCAGCGGCATCCTGATCGAAATGGCGAGCGACGGGCCTGGCTTCACCATGGATGAGAGTGTCGAGGCGCTGGGGACTAACCTCTTCGTGCCGCCGGATACGCCGGACCCGGACGCGATCAAGGTGATGCTGCCGCAGTTCGGGCTGCCGGATGGTGACCGGTTCATCTATCGCGACCTCATTTACAAGCATCGCGTGTTCACGCCGGACGCGCCGGATGGCACGACCATCCTGACGCTGCATGGCACAGGCGGGGACGAGGCCGACCTGATGCCGCTGGCGCATAAGGCAGCGCCGAATGCGACGCTGATGGGCCTACGTGGGCGCAGCACGGAGAGCGGTACGTTGCGCTGGTTCCGCGGCTTTGGACCGGGGATCTATGACCAGAAGGATGTGCGCTTCGAAGCGGGAGCCTTTGCAGCTTTTATCGGCGAGATTGAAAGCGCCTATGGGCTGACCAAGGACAAGACTGTCGGCCTCGGCTATTCCAATGGGGCTAATTTCCTTGCCGCCAGCATGCTGCTGCATCCGGGGCTTGTGAAGCGCGCGGTGCTACTGCGACCCGCCATGGTGCTGAACGAGGTGCCTGAGGTAGACCTTACGGGAACGCGGGTGTTGATCGTCGTGGGCGAGAAAGACGCATTCCGTGGCGAGGGCGAAAAGCTGGCGCAGGCGCTGATGGCAGCGGGGGCGGAAGTGACCACCGACACGATTGCCGATGGCCACGCCTTGACGGATGCGGACGCAGAGATCGTCCGCATGTGGCTCGAGGAAAGTTAAGCCGCTTTCGGGCCGATATAGCGGGACTGTGGACGGATCAGACGTCCCTTGTCGATCTGCTCATGCGCATGGGCGATCCAGCCACCGACCCGTCCCGCCGCAAAGACGCCGGTGAAGGCATCACGCGGGAAGCCGAGCGCTTCGAGCAGCAGTGCGGTAAAGAATTCCACATTGGTTTCGAGCTTCCGGTCGGGCTTGTTGAAGCGGAGCAGCGCGAGAGCTTCCCTTTCGACAGCTTCGGCCAGCGCCAGACGTTCGGCATCCATGCCCCCCGCCGCGCCGAGCTTCTTCAAGGCAGCCTTGAGGGCGTCGGCACGCGGATCGCGAACCCGATAGATGCGGTGGCCAAAGCCCATGAGCCGCTCCCCGCGCGCCAGTTCGTCAGCCAGCCAGTTGGTCGCGCGATCGGGTGTGCCGACGGCATCGAGCATATCGAGGACAGGACCGGGCGCCCCGCCATGGAGCGGACCTTTCAACGCACCGAGAGCCGCCAGGACGGCGGAGGTGTAGCCAGCGCGGGTGGAGGCGACGACGCGGGCAGCGAAGGTGGAAGCGTTGAGGCCGTGATCGCAGACGGTGACGAGATAGGTATCGAGCGCCGCGATCTGGGCAGGCGTTGGCGGCGTGCCAGTGAGCATGGCGAGCATGTCTTCGGCATGGCTATGCGCCAAGCTGGGTACAATCGATGACTTGCCGGCCTTGCGCCGGATGAGCGCCGGGACGAAGACGGCGGGCGCAGCGGCGAGCAGAAGCGCGGTGTCCGTATCTTCGCCATCAGGCAGCCGGGCCATCAGGGCGCGCAGGCCTTCTGTTATCGATAGCTCGAGGATACCGGCATCGAGATGGGACAGCTCTTCGAAGGCGCGAATACGGGCGCGGGCGAGTTCGGCGCGGATGGCGGCTTCGCTGGCGCCCGACAGGTTGCTGAAAAGCAGGGCCAGGACCGCCTCAAACGACTTGTGGCCCGCCAGTTCATCAAGGGTGTGACCACAAATGATGAGACGGCCATTCTGGCCATCAACTTCGCTGAGCGTGGTTTCGGCAGCGATGACATCATCGAGACCGGACATGTTGCTTCTCCGTGCTGTTTGCCCCTAGATTGAGACAATCAAGATTGACGTCAATCTTGATCAATATGATCAATGTATGAGGGTCAGATGGGCTGGATATCCGCGGAGGATGCGCTGGTGCTGATGGGCACCAAGCCGCAGACGCTCTACGCCAATGTCAGTCGCGGCCGGATCGCGGCACGGCCTGATCCGGAGGACCCGCGGCGCAGCCTTTATCGGCGGGATGATGTCGAACGGCTGGCCGAACGGCAGCGGGGAAAACGAGCGGCTGAGGCTGTGGCTGCTGAGGCCATTGCCTGGGGCGAGCCCGTCCTGCCCACATCCATTTCGACCATACGCGATGGGCGCCTGCTCTACCGTGGCAATGACGCAGTGGCGTTGGCGGAGGCAGGAACATTGGAAGAGGCGGCGCAGCTCCTTTGGGACAGCGCCGCATTGCCGGATTTTTCTGGCGCTGATGAAAACCTGCAGTCGGGCATGGCGGGCGCCTATCTGACCATTGCGACAATGGCGGCAACGGACATGCCGAGTACGGGCCGCGCTAAGGGCGTGCTGCTTGGGGATGCCGCTCGCGTCGTTGGGGCGATTTCGAGCGTCATTGCGACGCCGGGGAATGGAGCGGTGCATGAACGGCTGGCGGACCGATGGGGACGACCAGAGGCGGCAGAGCCATTGCGGCGGGCGTTGGTGCTGCTGGCGGAGCATGAGCTCAATGCCTCAACCTTTGCAGCGCGGGTGACGGCCTCGACGGGAGCACCGCTTTCGGCAGCGGTGCTATCGGGACTCGCGGCACTGTCGGGACCACTGCATGGCAATGCCAGCCAGAGCATGCGCGGTCTGGTCGCCGAGGCAGAGCGCGTCGGCGCAGAGGCGGCGATTGCCGCTACGATCCGACAGGGGCTGCCTTTGACCTGCTTTGGGCACCGGCTTTATCCAGAGGGAGATGTTCGGGCGACTGCCCTGCTGGGGGCGTTTGAGGCGCCGACGCTTTATGCCGAGCTCGCGGCGGCAGGAGAGAGGCTGACCGGAGAGCGGCCCAATATTGATTTTGCGCTGGCGGCGATGACGGCGGCGTTCGATCTGCCAGAAGATGCGCCGCTGCAAGTCTTCGCCCTTGCAAGGAGCGTGGGGTGGATCGCGCATGCACTGGAGCAGGTGGAGACTGGGGCGCTGATCCGGCCAAGGGCGCGGTATGTGGGGGTGTAATTCCCCCGCACTGCCTAAGGAGCCGGCAGCACCATGAACTTGATGTCATCCCGGCCGTGGGGCCGGGAGCGATCTTGGGATCTCAGGATGGGCCCCGGCTTTCGCCGGGGTGACAGCCGGGTGACAGCCGGTGGATGGGGGAGGCTCGGGGCCTCCTCGACCAATCAGCCAAGCACGATTGACCGGTTGGCCTGTTTACTGGGCGCGATAGGCTTCGATGGCGTCGGTGACGAGCTGCTGGGCTTCGTTCACGCCGCTATAGCCATTGAGCTCGACCACCTTGCGGCCTTCCGGAAGCTGCTTATAGACGCGGAAGAAGGCTTCGACACGCTCGCGCTCGATGGCCGGGAGACCGTCGATGCTGCGGATCTCATCATAGGTGGGGTCGATGTCGGATGCCGGGACGGCGATGATCTTGTCGTCTTCCTCGCCGCCATCGATCATATGCAGCACGCCGATGGCGCGCACCTTGATCAGGGCGCCGGGCACGATGGGTTCGCGGGTGAAGACCAGCGCGTCGAGCGGATCGCCGTCACCGCCGAGCGAAGACGGGATCGAGCCGTAATTGGCCGGGTATACGACAGGCATGGACTGATAGCGGTCGACGATGATGTGACCGTTGTCGGCGTCGATTTCGTACTTGGTGAAGCTGCCCTGCGGGATCTCCACCACGGTGAAGAATTCCGAGCTGTCTTCCGGCTGCGGATAGGCAAAAGGATTGACGAATTCGGCATGGGCTGCGCCGGTCGAGGCTAGCGCGACGGCGGCGGCGAGCAGAAGGGACTTCATCAGGATCATCTCCGGACAGGGGGGACGGGTACGCCGCCCCACCTATCGGCCGGAGATGACAGGCAGATGTCAGTTGAAAACGCTGGCCCCGCGGTCGGCGGCGCCGACGAGGTTGCGGAAGCCGGCGAAGAGTTCGCGGCCCATGCCGTAGTGCTGCGGGCGGAGATCTTCGGTGGCGGGGGTACGGGAGAGGAATTCCTTCTCGTCGCCGATGAAGTTCAGCGTGCCCTCATTGGCGTCGAGGCGAATGAGGTCGCCGTCGCGGATCTTGCTGATCGGGCCGCCATTGGTGGCTTCCGGGGTCATGTGGATGGCTGCGGGGACCTTGCCCGAAGCGCCAGACATGCGACCGTCGGTGAGCAGCGCCACCTTGAAGCCGCGGTCCTGGAGATTGGCGAGGCCGGGGGTGAGCTTATGCAATTCGGGCATGCCGAGGGCCTGGGGGCCGGAGAAGCGGACGACGGCGATAACGTCGCCAGCGATCTCGCCGGACTTGAAAGCGGCCTGTAGCGCATCCTGGTTGTGGAAGACCCGGGCGCGCGCTTCGACGACGCGGTGTTCTTCCTTGACCGCTGAGACCTTGATGACAGAGCGGCCGAGATTGCCGGTCAGCAGCTTGAGGCCACCCGTCTGCTGGAAGGGCGCCTTGGTGCTGGTCAGCACCTTGGGCAGCGCGCTTTCAGCCGGAGCCTGTTCGAAGGTCAGCTGATCCTCGATAAGCTTGGCTTCAACCGTGTAACCGGAAAGGCCCGTGCCCCAGACGGTTTTGACGTCCTCGTGGAGATAGCCGTCTTCCAGCAATTCCTTGATGAGGAAGCCCATGCCGCCGGCGGCGTGGAAATGGTTCACGTCGGCGATGCCGTTCGGATAGACGCGTGCAAGGAGCGGCGTGGCGTCCGAGAGGTCGCTCATGTCGTCCCAGGTGATCTGGATACCGGCAGCGGCGGCCATGGCGATGAGGTGCATGGTGTGGTTGGTTGAGCCGCCAGTTGCGTGGAGGCCGACGAGGCCGTTCACGATGGCCTTTTCATCCACGATGTGGCCCATCGGGGTGTAGTTGTTGCCCTGCGCGGTCAACGAGAGCGCGCGCCTGGTGGCTTCGCGGGTCAAGGCGTCGCGCAGCGGCGTGCCGGGATTGATGAAGCTCGAGCCGGGCAGATGCAGGCCCATGATTTCCATGAGCATCTGGTTGGAATTGGCGGTGCCGTAGAAGGTGCAAGTGCCGGGGGAGTGATAGGATTTGCTCTCGGCTTCGAGCAGTTCAGCGCGGCCAACCTTGCCTTCCATATAGAGCTGACGGACCTTGGCCTTTTCGTCATTTGGAATGCCTGAGGGCATGGGACCGGCCGGGATGAATACAGCCGGGAGATGGCCGAAGGCCAGTGCACCGATGACGAGGCCGGGCACGATCTTGTCGCAGATGCCGAGATAGACGGCAGCGTCGAACATGTTGTGGCTGAGGGCAATGGCCGTCGACATGGCGATGACGTCGCGCGAGAAGAGCGAGAGATCCATGCCCTTCTGGCCCTGGGTAACGCCGTCACACATGGCGGGGACGCCACCAGCGACCTGGGCCGTCGCGCCGATCTCGCGGGCAGCCTGTTTGATGATTTCGGGATAGAACTGATAGGGCTGATGAGCGCTCAGCATGTCGTTGTAGCTGGTGACGATGCCCGGATTGGGCGCCTTGTCAGCAGCAAGCGAGGCTTTTTCAGCAGGCGAGCAGGCAGCAAAGCCATGCGCCAGGTTTCCGCAGGAGAGCGCTGCGCGATGAACGCCGGCTTCGCGCGCTTCATCGAGATGGTTGAGGTAGTCACGACGCGTGTCGCGGCTGCGCGCGACGATACGGTCGGTCACGTCCTGGATGGCCTGACGGACGGTCATTTGAAGTCTCCATAGCTCGCAAGGACGCGCCAGAAGGGGGCCACTGGGCGGAGAGCCTTGCATAAATTCTGGGCCGTTGCAGGCGGCCGGGACGGTCGATTGGGGACCGTCCCAGGAGCCTTATGGCGCCCAGTAAACTGTGATCGGCGCGCCGGAGCGCAGCACGGCACGAACCGGCATGTCGTCGACCGGACCATCGCCCAGCGCCTTGTCCAGAACGGCGGCCTTTTCTTCCCCTTCAATGTGGAGATAAAGGCCATCGGTTTCCAGCAGACGAGGCAGCGTGAAAGTGACGCGCGGTTCGCCGGCGCCGGGGGCGCGAATGGCGAGAGTCGGCCCTTCGACGGTCAGCGCTTCGTCGAGGGTGTCGCCACCGGGGAAGAAGCTGGCCGTGTGCCCGTCATTGCCCATGCCGAGGATGACCGCGGCGAAGGGTTTTGGCAGGGTCGAGACCAGAGCGTTGGTTTTGGCAATGCCCGTCGCGTCGGGTTCGTCGCCGCCGGAATAGAGCGGAATGAAGCGCGCAATGGCGGCGGGCCCCTGCAACATCTTCTCGTTGACGAGAAGCGCGTTGGAGCGGTCGCTGGTTTCATCGACCCAGCGTTCGTCGACCAGCGTGACGATGACCTTGTCCCACTCGATGTCCTTGGTCTTTCCGAGAGCTGCGAAGAACTTGCCCGGCGTCGAGCCACCGCTGACGGCGATGGCAGCAGTGCCGCGTTCGGCAATGGCCGTGCGAATGCGATCGGCAACGGCTTCGGCGAGTTCCTTGGCGAGGGTTGGGCGATCAGCGAATGTGCGGCGGTCGATGGTCATTAATTGCCTCCCTCATACCAGGTGCGGCCATCGCGCTCGATCAGCGCGATCGAGCTGCTCGGACCCCATGTGCCAGCCGTGTAGGACTGCGGGGGTTCTGTGGAGCGGTCCCAGGCCTCGCGGATCGGATCGACCCAGCGCCAGGCGGCTTCGAGCTCGTCGCGGCGCATGAAGAGGGTCTGGCTGCCGCGGATGACGTCCATGAGGAGGCGCTCATAGGCTTCCGGCGTGCGCTCGGAGAAAGTCTCGGCGAAGGAAAGGTTGAGCGGCACTTCGCGCAGACGCATACCACCCGGACCGGGGTCCTTGATCATCATCATGAGCTTGACGCCTTCATCCGGCTGGAGGCGGATGATGAGCTTGTTCGGCTTGGGCGCGCCTTCGGCATGGTCGAAGATCGAGTGCGGGATCGGCTTGAACTGGATGCAGATTTCCGAAACGCGTTCGGACATGCGCTTGCCGGTGCGCAGGTAGAAGGGCACACCAGCCCAGCGCCAGTTTTCGATCTCTGCCTTCATGGCCACGAAGGTCTCAGTGCGGCTGCCCTTCTTATCTTCAGGCAGCTCGTCCTGATAGGAGGCCACTGAGGCCGTCTCAGACTTCACGCCGCGATACTGGCCGCGCACGGTCTTGCTCGCGACATCGCCATTGGTGATCGGGCGCAGGGCGCGCAGGACCTTGAGCTTTTCGTCGCGCAGCGCATTGGCGTCGTCGGAGGCCGGCGGCTCCATGGCCACAAGGCAGAGCAGCTGCAGCATGTGGTTCTGGATCATGTCGCGCAGGGCGCCGCTCTCGTCGTAATAGCCGCGGGTGCCGGCGCCGACGCTTTCGGCCACGGTCAGCTGGACGTGGTCGATATGGGCCGAATTCCAGACGGGCTCGAAAAGCGTATTGGCAAAGCGCAGGGCGAGCAGGTTCTGCACCGTCTCTTTGCCGAGATAGTGGTCGATGCGGTAGACCTGATCTTCCTTGAAGATCTTGGCCACGCCGTCATTGATTTCCTGGCTCGAAGCGAGGTCATGGCCGAGCGGCTTTTCGATGACGACGCGGGCGTCGCGGCGATAGAGCTTCTTGGCGTGGAGATATTCGGCGATGGGCTCAAAGAGATCAGGCGCCACGGCGAGATAGAAGGCGCGAACGATCTTTGGATCATCGCGCAAGGCCTTGCCGAGATCACCGGATTCGTCTGGCTTGGAGGCGTCGACGGGTACATAGGAACAGATGCTGACGAAGCGTTCGATGGTGGCTTCGTCCTGATAGTCCTTTTCGACGAACTGATGCAGCGCGTCGCGCACCAGAGTGCCAAATTCGGCGTCGCTCAGCTTGGAGCGGGACGCGCCGATGATACGGCTCTGTTCGTCAAACTGGCCGTCGTGGAAACGATGATAGAGCGCGGGGATCAATTTGCGCTTGGTCAGGTCGCCCGTGGCGCCAAAAACCACATAGTCGAAGGGCTGGACCGGAATAATGCGACTGGACACTGGATCAGTCCCTTAGTTCGAGGCGAAATTCTGCTGGGCGAGGATGATCGCCCCGTGCAGCGGTTCGAATTTTGGCAGAGCAACGAAAGAGCCATAGCGCTCTTCGAGACGCGGGAACAGGCGCTGGCCAAGACCACCGACAATGGCCATCACCTCGGCGCCGTGGCTTTTGAACCAGCGCACATAGGCATCGATATAGCCCATCTCGATATCCAGAAGCTTAAGGGCGACCGGGTCGCTCTGTTCGAGATGATCGAAGAAGAGCGGCATCAGCTTGCCGAATTCGCCCGGCGCGCGGCCGATCAGGGCGTCGTCGCAGCCTTCGCTGCCATCGCGGCTGAGGATGGTCAGATCCATCTCCGTGGCGAAGGCCCAGGTCATGACCGACTGATTGCTGCCGCCCAATGCGGCGACCACCGCCCTGGTGAGGGGAGAGGCTTCAACGAGACCATCTTCGGCCTCAACAGCATAGCGCACGAGCTCGCGGCCAAGAATGGCGCCCGACATCTGGTCGCCGATATGGAAGCCCCAGCCACCGGCCTGATAACGCTTGCCACCGACGATGGACATGGCTGCCGAGCCGGTACCGATGATGACGACACCGCCCTCGCCGCCCCCGAGAGCCCCGGCATGGGCAATGTCGATATCGTCATAGACGCTGACGCCGGCGAATGGCCAGGAGCGCGCCGCAAAGGAGGCGCGGGCGGAATCCATGCGGCCGCCTGCCATGCCAAAGCAGGCAAAGGTATTGGCGGTTTCGGCGTAGTCTATGCCGGCCGTTGCGAAGGCGTCGCGGGTGCCATCGAGGATGGCCTTGTAAGCCGGATCACCACCGTCGATCTGGAGATTGGCGCGACCGTTCTTCACCTCGGCCAGAGTTTCCAGATTTTCGTTGGATAGACGGATACGGCAATTGGTGCCGCCACCATCAACGCCAAGATAATATCGCGGCACGAAAGGCTCTCCGTCGCAACCAAGGGCTGCAGCCGGAGTACCTCACGGATGCCAGCCCGACTAGGGGTGATTTCGGCGCGGACCATAATGGCAAAGATGCTAAGACGAAAGTATTATGTCGCCAAATCCGTTCGGTTGCACCTTTCATTTCCCCAGCCTCTGAGGCGTCCGATCAGGGAACAGCTTGCCGCAGCCAACCGTTGAGACTTAGGTGATCGGGCGAGGGATGAGAAAGGTCCAAGGGTAATGCGATGACGCGACATTGTCTGGTTCTCGGTGGCGCTCGATCAGGCAAGACCGGCCTTTCGGAACGCGTCGCGCTGCATGCAGGATCGAACCCCGCCTATATTGCCACTGCCGAGGCGCTTGATGCCGAAATGCGGGACCGGGTGGCCAGCCACCGCTCGCATCGGGGCGCAAAGTTCACCACTGTTGAAGAGCCGCTCGCGCTGTCGAAAGCCATCCTGCGCGCAGGACAAAGCCATGACGTCGTTCTGGTCGACTGCCTGACGCTGTGGATCACCAATCTTCTGATCGCCGGAGAAGACGTCTCGACCGCCGTGAGCGAACTTTGCGCGACGCTGGTGGAGTTCAGACAGGCCAAGGTCGTGCTGGTGTCTAATGAGGTTGGACAGGGCATCGTGCCGGACAATGCCATGGCTCGGACATTCCGGGACCTCGCGGGATCAGCACATCAGCGCGTGGCCGAAGTGTGTGACGATGTCTATTTCGTGGTCGCCGGCCTGCCGATGACGCTCAAAGGTGAGCCGCCGGTTTCCGTGAGCTGAGCCCAGAGCTTTCCACAGAGCGGAAGATTTCCTGTTGGAATGGCAACTATGCCAGCGCCGCCCTCACCGGGGTTGGCGGCAAAGCATGTGCGCAATCAAGGGCTTGGCAAACATGCTCCGCTCCTCGGAATGCTTCTGAAAATCGTTTGCAAATACAAGGACTTGCTCGCCGGAGACGCAGCGCCTAAGGCCTAGGGCAGATTTCCCGGAGCCCTGGATGACTGCCAATCGTATCCTCGCCGTTGCGGGCGCCAGCCTTGGTATTGGCATTATCGTGCTCGCGCTCAAATTCCTCGCCTGGTGGCTGACCGGATCGGTAGCGCTCTATTCGGATGCGCTGGAATCCATCGTCAATGTGGTGACGGCGATCACGGCCCTGATCGCGGTACGGCTGGCGCAGCGGCCGGCCGATGCCTCCCTGCCCTATGGTTATCACAAGGCCGAGTATTTTTCGGCCGTTCTCGTCGGCGTGATGATCATTGTCGCGGCGTTCCTCATCCTACGCGAGGCGTTTTTCGGCTTCATCAATCCGGAAATGCCGGATGCACCCGTGCAGGGCATCGCGGTGAGCGTCGTCGCGACCATGATCAATGCGGTCTGGTCGCTGGTGCTGATCCGGCAGGGGCGAAAGGCCAAGTCACCGGCGCTGGAGGCTGATGGCAAGCATCTGATGACGGACGTCATCTCGACGCTAGGTGTTCTCATCGGCCTGGTACTGGTTTTTGCAACGGGCTGGGCGCAGCTGGATGCCATCCTGGCGGCACTGGTCGCGCTCAATATCCTTTGGTCAGGCTGGGGCGTGATCAGGGACAGTGTCGGCGGGTTGATGGACGTGGCTGTGCCCGAGAGCACCCAGAAGATCATTCGCGAGGTGATTGCCACCA
>JAAZLP010000331.1 GCA_012799265.1 Phyllobacteriaceae bacterium
GAGCCGATCCAGGCGATGGCGGTGACGACATGCAGCCAGCGTGCCGCGAACATCAACCACTCATAAAAAATCGCCAGATCGCCCATCTTGAAGCTCCATTGTGGCAACGGGTCTGATCTTTCCCCGATGCACCTGATCCGTTCCCGTTGGGAACATCATGAACCGATCTGCGATTGCGCGATCAAGGTCCAAAAGCCGCTTAGACAAGCAGCAAAAGGGGCGGGTCGAAACCCGCCCCCAAAGACGTAAGTCTTAGGCCTTCACGCCTTCGACATACCAGTCCATGGCCCAGAGGCCTGCGTCGTCAATGACTTCGCCAGCCGGTACGCGTTCGGTGCCGGTGTTGTCCACGATCGGACCGGTGAACGGGTTGATCGAACCGTCGACGATGCCGTTCTTGACGGCTTCGGCAGCGGCAACGACGTCAGCCGGGATCTTTTCGTTGTACGGCCCAATGACCACTTCGCCAGCGGCAATGCCCGGCCAGCTGTCGTCGGAGACCCAGGTACCGGCCATGACGTCCTTGACGACCTGGATGTAGTGCGGTGCCCAGACGTCGATGATGGCGGAGAGGTGCGACTTGGGCGCAAAGGCGCTCATGTCGGCGCCCTGGCCGAAACCACCGATGATGCCGCGCTCTTCAGCAACCTGCAGGGCTGCCGGGCCATCGGTGTGCTGAACGATGATGTCAGCGCCCTGGTCGATCAGCGCGCGGGCAGCGTCAGCTTCCTTGGCCGGGTCATGCCAGCTCGAGAGCCAGACGACGTTGACGGTGATTTCCGGGTTGATCTTGCGGGCAGCCAGCGTGAAGGCGTTGATGCCCATGACCACTTCCGGGATCGGGAACGAGCCGATGTAACCGATATTGTTGGTCTTCGAGAGATGACCGGCGAGGGTACCCATGACGGCGCGGCCTTCGTGGAAACGGGCATTGTAGGTGCCAACATTTTCCGAACGCTGGTAGCCGGTGGCGTGCTCGAAGATCACGTCCGGGAATTCCTTGGCAACCTTGATCGTGTAGTCGCCGAAGCCGAAGCTGGTGGCGAAGATGATCTTGTTGCCCTGCTGGGCCAGTTCACGCAGCACGCGTTCGCAGTCCGGGCCTTCCGGCACGCTTTCCACGAAGGTGATTTCGATCTGGTCGCCGAATTCTTCTTCCAGAGCCTGGGCGCCGACCCAGTGGCCGAAGGTCCAGCCATTGTCGTCCTTCGGACCAACGTTGACGAAACCGATCTTGAGCGGGCCTTCCTGCGCGTTCACCAGCGAGCTGACGAGCGGCAGCATCATCCCGGCTGCGCCGAGTTTCAGGGCCGTACGGCGGGTTAGAATGGTCATTCAGTTCTCCTTGCGTGACGTATGGATAGTCTTGTTATTGGCCGGGCATGAATGGTTTGCCCAGGCAGGCCGGCGCAGCGGAATTGCCGGAACGACGGAGCGAGATCAGCACCAGAACGATGATCGTCGCGAGATAGGGAAGTGCCGCCCAGAATTCGGACGGGAGGAGGCCCATGCTGCCCGAAGCCTTGGTGTAAAGCTCGATGGTCATCACAAGGCCGAAGAGATAGGCGCCAGCCAGCAGGCGGAACGGCTTCCACGCGGCAAAAACCACCAGCGCCAGCGCGATCCAGCCACGTCCTGCGGTCAGCTTTTCCGCCCATTGCGGCGTCAGCAGCAGTGGGAAGCAGCTACCGGCAATACCCGCCATCGCGCCGCCAAAAGCGACCGCCGCATAGCGCACTTTGACCACCGAATAGCCGATGGAATGGGCGGAGAAATCATTCTCGCCGACAGCGCGCAGGATCAGACCCGAGCGTGTCTTGTTGAGGAACCACCAGACGGCGAACACCATGAACAGCGAGAAATAGACCAGCGGGCTGTGGTCAAAGAACACGCGGAAGGTCGGGTGATTTTCGAGCTCATCGGGGAACATGGAGTCAAAGATTATGATCGGCTTGCCGGTATAGGCCTGCCCGAACAGCGCCGAAAAACCGGTGCCAAAGATCGTCAGCGCCAGACCGGTCGCCACCTGACTTGCCGAGAGGGTGAGCGTGAGGAAGGCGAAGATCATCGACGACGCCATCGCGGCCAAAGCCGCACAGACAATCGCCAGCCAGTGATTGCCGGTCGAAAAGGTCACCGCGAAGGCCACCACGGCGCCAATCAACATCATGCCCTCAACGCCCAGATTGAGCACGCCGGACTTTTCGACGACGAGTTCGCCAAGCGCAGCCAGCAGGATCGGCGTCGAGGCGCCGACCAGCGTGATGATGATGGGGATCAGAAGGTCCATGTTCATCGTGCAACCTCCACATCACCACGGCTCACAACGCGCAGGCGGTACCGGACCAGCACGTCGCTGGCCAAAAGGAAGAACAGCATCATCGCCTGGAAAATGCCGACAGCGGCCACCGGCAGCTTGATCGTCGTCTGCGCCACTTCACCACCCACGACGCAGATCGCCATGGCGAGACCGGCAAAGACGATGCCGATCGGGTGAAGCCGCCCAAGGAAGGCGACGATGATAGCGGTGAAGCCATAATTGGTTGGGAAGGACTGGATCAGGCGGCCGAACGGCCCCGTCGCTTCCAGCACGCCCGCAAGCCCTGCCAGCCCACCGCTGCACAGCAGCGCCAGCCAGATGGTCTTGTTGACCGAAAATCCGCCATAGCGCGCCGCACTCGGCGCCGCACCCACGACCTTGATCTGGAAGCCGAACACCGACCGGCTCATCAGGAACCAGACCAGCAGAGCCACGATAGCGGCAATGGGGACGCCCCAGTGCACCGTCGTCCCCGGAATAAAGCGGGGCAGAAGCTGGCTATCGGTAAACATCCGCGTCTGCGGGAAGCCAAAGCCCATCGGGTCCTTCCACGGCCCGATCACCACATAATTGAGAATCTGGATCGCGACATAGGTCAGCATCAGGCTGGTGAGGATCTCATTGACCTGCAGCCTGGTCTTGAGCAGCGCCGGCACCGAGGCCCAGAGCATGCCGCCGATCATGCCGCTCACAATCATCAGCGGCAGGATCCACGGCCCGCTCATATCCCGTGTCACCAACGCAACGGCAGTGCCGAACAGCGCGCCGACCACATATTGGCCCTCCGCACCGATGTTCCACACATTGGCGCGATAGCCGATGGAGAGCCCCACCGCGATGATGATCAGCGGCGCGGACTTGACCGCAAGGTCCTGCCATTTCAGCGGATTGAGGATGGGCGTGAGGAAGATTTCCCTGACGGCGCCAATGCCATCATAGCCGATCAGGCTGAAGACGATCATGCCGACGATCGCGGTGACCAGCACCGCGCCAATCGGCGTCAGATAGAGCATGGCCTTGGAGGGTTCGAGACGCTTTTCGAGCCGGATCTGCATTACGCCGCCTCCGTCCCGTGGATACCGCCCATCAACAGGCCGATCTCCTCCACACTGAAATCCTGCACCGGCCGCGCCTCACTCAATTGCCCCATATTGATCACGGCCAGCGTATCGGCCAGAGCCCGCAATTCGTCGAGGTCCTGGCTGATAACCACAATGGCTGATCCAGCCAGCGCAAGATCGACCAGCGCCTGGTGAATGGCTGCCGCCGCGCCCGCATCGACGCCCCAGGTCGGCTGGCTCACGACCAGCACACCGGGCTTCTGCAGGATTTCCCGGCCCATGATGTATTTCTGCAGGTTCCCGCCCGAGAGCGACCCGGCCAGCGATTGCGGCCCCAGCGCCTTGACGGAAAAATCCGCGATAATCTTGTCGGTGTAGAGCTTGGCAACGCTGGTCTTGATCAGCCCCGAGCCCACCATGCCCATGCGTTCGCGAGCGGTCAGCACGGAATTATCCGCCAGCGTGAAGTCGCCCACGGCCGCATGGCCATTGCGCTCTTCCGGAACCGCGCAAAGCCCCTGCTCGCGCCGCCCATTGGTATCAAGCAGCCCCACACCCTTGCCATCAATCGTGATGGCATTGGCGTCGTCGCCACGCAATTCACCCGACAGCGCATCCAGCAGCGCGTTCTGCCCATTGCCGGCAACCCCGGCGATGCCCAGAATTTCGCCCGAACGCACGGTGAAGCTCACACCATTGACCGGCACATCGAAATGGCCCGCCTTCTTGGTCGTCAGCTTGCTTACCACCAGCTTGGCTGGACCAAAGCTCCTGCCCTCAGGCTTGACGATGTCCTTAAGATTGGTGCCGATCATCTTCTCGGCCATGGAGCGGCTGGTTTCCTGCTTGGGATCGCAGGTATCGACCAGCTTGCCGCCGCGCAGGATCGTCGCCGTGTCGCACAAGGCTTTGATTTCATAGAGCTTGTGCGAGATATAAAGGATCGAACAGCCTTCGCTGGCGAGCTGCCGCAGCACCGTGAAGAGCTGCTCCACTTCCTGCGGCGTCAAAACCGAAGTCGGCTCGTCCATGATCAGCAGCTTGGGATTGAGCAGCAGCGCGCGGACGATTTCGATACGCTGGCGTTCGCCCACGGATAGCGTCGCCACCGTGCGGTGCGGATCGAGCGCCAGCCCATAGGTCTGCATCACCTGCCGGATTTTCGCTTCCAGCTCGCGGGCCGGGATTTTCGCGTCCATGCCCAGCGCGATGTTTTCCAGCACGGTCATGGCCTCAAACAGCGAAAAATGCTGGAACACCATGCCGATACCGAGCCTGCGCGCGGCCTTGGGGTTCTGGACGACCACCGGCTGCCCGTTCCAGCGGATTTCGCCGGCATCGGGCTGCATGATCCCGTAGATCATCTTCACCAGCGTGGATTTCCCCGCGCCGTTTTCCCCCAGCAGCGCATGGATTTCGCCCGGCTTTACCGAGAACGACACGTTGTCATTGGCGAGAACGCCAGGAAACTGCTTGGTGATGCCGCTCAATTCGAGCCGATTGGGCATATTAGTATCCACTAGCCACCCCCTGTTGCTTTGAGGTGGCTGCATGCCCGACAGATGCTTCCCGTCCCCCAAGATGGACCATAACTTCAGCAGCCGCCAGTGCTGCAATCACAGAAGGGCGTTTATCCCCAAGACCATGGGCTCCAATGGGCAAAACGAGCCGCTCCAGCATCTTGCGGTCCCCGCCCTGCTCCAAATACCACGACGAGAACTTTGCCCTTTTTGTCCGCGATCCCACCATCCCGACATAAGGCGCATCCGCCCGTGCCAGCGCCTCGCTAGCGATCAAGAAGTCCAATGCGTGATCGTGCGTCAGAATGATAAAGGCGCTCCCCTCAGGCGCAGAGCGCACGACGGCTTCCGGCATGGCCACGCGTCGATGGCTGATCCCCGCCGGCAGCAAGCTCAATTCTTCCTCGCGCGTGTCGATGACTTCGAGTTTCACTGGCATCAGCGAGAGAATTTGCGCCAGTACCCGTCCTACATGCCCGGCCCCAAAAACATAGACATGCGGAAGCCGTTCGTCCTCGGCGCTAATGCGCGCCTCAATCTCCGTCTTTAGCGTCGCATCGACATAACACAGGCCAACTTGCACCCGCCCGCCGCAGCACTGGCCAATCTCGGGCCCCAGCGGCACGTCCATGGCCTCTTCCGCACGCCCTTCGGCAATCAGCCGCCGCGCATGGTCGATGACCATATATTCCAGCGCCCCGCCGCCGATGGTACCCAGGATTTCCTCGGCGCCCACCAGCATGAACGTCCCCTCCGCCCGCGGCGAAGACCCCTTCACCTGCGTCAGCTCACAAGCGATGACGTCAGAATTTCTGGCAAAGAAGGCGGCGAGCTCCTGCGGGGTCATGGGCTAAACACCCCCACCCATCTTTCCGCTGAGAGCGGTAAGGAACTGGTCCTGTCGTTCACAAGCGGCCATGCGAACTCGATGCGTCCCTCCCCCTGACAGGGGGAGGCCAGGTGGGGGTAGTGATGTCAGCGCCATCACCGCTTTCACCCCCGCGCCTCCTTCATCCGCTCGACACCCATCAGTACGCGCTCAGGCGTCACCGGCGTATCGAGCCGCGGGGCGACCTTGTAGTCAGCCACGCTGGCGACCGCCACACCCAACGCCTCGACAACGCTCATCGCCAGCATGAAGGGCGGCTCACCAACAGCCTTGGAGCGGCCAATCGTCGGCTCCTTGTTCACTGACCATTCGGCCAGTTGCACGTTGAAAACCGGCGGCACGTCTGATGCCAGCGGGATCTTGTAGGTCGAGGGCGCATGCGTGCGCAGCTGCCCCTTGCCGTCCCACACCAGTTCTTCGGTCGTTAGCCAGCCCATGCCCTGCACGAAGCCGCCTTCCACCTGCCCCTTATCGATGGCCGGGTTCAGCGACTTACCCACGTCGTGAAGAATATCCACGCGGTCGACATGATATTCGCCGGTCAGCGTATCGATCGTCACCTCGGACACCGACGCGCCATAGGCAAAGTAATAGAAGGGATGCCCGCGCCCCGTGGCGCGATCCCAGTGGATCGTCGGCGTCTTGTAAAAACCGGCGGCGGAAAGCTGCACGCGATTGAGATAGGCCGAGGCCGCCAGTTCCGCGAAGGGCACCAGTTCGCTGCGTACCTGCAGACCGCCCTGCACCCAGACGCATTCGCTTTCCTGCGCTTGATAGAGCTGCGCCGCATGGGCCACGAGCCTCTTCTTGATCTGCTCGCAGGCATCATGTGCCGCCATGCCGTTGAGGTCCGAACCCGACGACGCCGCCGTCGCCGACGTATTCGGCACTTTGCCTGTCGAGGTCGCCATGATCTTGACCGTATCGAGGTTGACCCCGAACGCATCCGCCACGACCTGCGCCACCTTGATGTAGAGCCCCTGCCCCATTTCGGTGCCGCCATGGCTGAGATGGATCGAGCCATCCTTATAGACATGCACCAGCGCGCCAGCCTGATTGTACCATGTCGCCGTAAAGGAGATGCCGAATTTGACCGGTATCAGCGCAATGCCCTTCTTGAGCACAGTGCTGGTGCGGTTGAACTCGATCATCGCCTGCCGCCGTGCCTGATAGTCCGAGCTGGCTTCCAGCTCATCCACCACGCGATGAATGACATTGTCGCTCAGCGTCTGGTGGTAGGGCGTCACATTATTGGTGTCGGTGCCGTAGAAATTGGCCTTGCGAACTTCAAGCGGATCCTTGCCCAGCGCATAGGCGATATCTTCGATCCAGCGCTCCGCCGCCATCATCCCCTGCGGGCCACCAAAGCCGCGGAAAGCGGTGTTCGAGACGGTATTGGTATAGAGCGGCTCCGAGCGCACGCGCACGGCCGGATACCAATAGGCATTGTCCGAATGGAACAGCGCGCGATCCGTCACCGGTCCTGAAAGGTCAGATGAAAACCCTGCTCGCGCCGCATAAACGGCGTCGACCGCAAGGATTTTCCCGCTCTCGTCATAGCCGACAACATAATCGACGACGAAATCGTGCCGCTTGCCGGTGGCCTGCATGTCGTCATCGCGGTCCGGACGGATTTTGCAGGCGCGGTTCCATTTCTTGGCCGCCAATGCTGCGACAGCCGCAAACAGGTTCCCCTGCGTTTCCTTGCCACCAAAACCGCCGCCCATGCGCCGGATATTGACGGTCACAGCATTCTGTCGGACGCCGAGGACAGCAGCCACCATCAGTTGCACTTCGCTCGGGTGCTGGGTCGACGAATAGATGGTCACATCTTCATCTTCGCCGGGCACCGCAAACGCGATCTGCCCTTCGAGATAGAAGTGGTCCTGCCCGCCAATGCTGATCGATCCATTCACCGAACGGGGCGCCGCCGTCAGACCGTCATCGACATTACCGCGCTCAAGCTTGAGCGGCTCGGTGACCAGTTTGCCGCCATTGGCCTGCGCCGAGCGAATATCCGGCAGCCAATCCAGCTCGCGGTATTCGATCTTCACCAGTTGCGCCGCCCGTCGCGCCTGGTCCCGCGTTTCCGCCACCACCGCAAAGATCGGCTGGCCCCAGAAATGCACCTTGCCGGTCGCAAAGATCGGCTCGTCATGCTTGTGGCTGGGCGATACATCGTTCTCGCCTGGAATATCCTCGGCCGTCAGCACGCCGATCACGCCGGGCGCTGCCTTCACCGCGGAAAGGTCTATCGAGACGATCTCCGCATGCGCCTTGGTCGATAGCCCGAGATAGGCATGCATCGTGCCGCCGGGCTCGGCCATATCATCGATATATTCGGCCGTGCCGGTGACATGCTTGGGACCACTGTCGTGCCGTGTCGACGTATGCAGCGTTGCCACTGAAATGGGTGCAGGTGCCGAGCTCATTACGCGACCTCCCGCTTCAGCCGTTCACCCTGGCCCTGGGTCTCCAGATAAAACCGCTTGAGCAGGTTCTTCGCCGTCAGCAGACGATATTCAGCCGACGCCCTCATATCCGTGATCGGCTGATAGTCCTCGCCAAACACAGCCATGGCCGCCTCGACCGTATCCGCAGACCAGGACTTCCCGACCAGCGCCGCCTCAACCGCCATTGCCCGCTTCGGCGTCGCCGCCATCCCGCCAAAAGCGATCCGGGTGCTTTCCACCCGACCATCAGCGCCGAGCTTCAACCGAAAGGCCCCGCAAAGGGCCGAGATGTCTTCGTCCCGGCGCTTGGAAATCTTGTAGGTCGCGAAATGCTCGCCTGCCGGCAGCAGCGGAATTGAAACGCTCTCGACAAACTCACCCGGTTGCCGATCCTGCTTGCCATAGGCGATGAAGAAATCTTCCAGCGCCATCTCACGCCGCACGTCGCCTTTGCGCAGCGTCAGCCTCGCGCCCAGCGTGATAAACGGCGGCGGCGTGTCCCCAATCGGCGACCCATTGGCGATATTGCCGCCAATCGTCCCCATATTGCGCACCTGCTCACCCGCAAACCGCCCCCAGAGCTCTCTGAGATGCGGGAAATGCTGGACGATCAGCGGTTGCGCTTCCGAATAGGAAACACCAGCAAAGAACTTGACCGCCCCATCAGCGATCTCGGTCCGCCGCAACTCCTGCAGATGCCCGACGAAAATCACCGGCCCGATCTGGCGCATGAATTTGGTGACCCAGAGCCCGACATCGGTCGAGCCAGCCACAATCCGCGCTTCCGGATTTTCGGCATAGATCGCCGCAAAATCATCAAGGCTCGCCGGAATGAAAACCTTCTCAGCGCCTTCACCGATCTCGACCCGGCGACCGTCATTGAGCGCCTTGATCTTGCCAGCCACCGCAATCCGCTCCGCCCAAAGCGGATCACCCTGCGGAGAACCATGATCTGAAATCGCCTCGGCCGCGCGGATGATCGGCGCATAGCCGGTGCAGCGGCAGAGATTGCCCTGCAATGCCTTTTCGATGGCGCTGCGGCTCGGGTGCGGATCGCGCATCCAGAGCCCATAAAGGCTCATGACAAAACCCGGCGTACAGAACCCGCACTGGCTACCATGATGCTCCACCATGGCCTGCTGCACCGGATGAAGCTGCCCATTCTCGCCGCGCAGATGCTCGACGGTCACGACATGCGTGCCGTGCAGGCTGCCCATCAGTCGGATACAGGCAGTGACGGCGTCATAGATAATCTCGTCGCCCATCAGCCGACCGACCAGCACGGTGCAGGCGCCGCAATCGCCCTCGGCGCAGCCCTCTTTCGAGCCGCGCAGGCGACGCTCCAGCCGCAGCCAGTCCAGCAGCGTCTGGTCAGGTGGCACATTGGTCAGCGTCACCTCTTCGCCATTGAGCAGAAACGTTAGGGCGTTGGTGACCTCAACCAAGGTTCAGCTCCCGCGATAGGTGGAATAGGCAAACGGGCTGACCAGCAGCGGCACGTGATAGTGCTTGTCTTCGCTGATCGTGAACCGGATCGGCACAATGTCGAGAAACGGCGTTTCGATCTCGACGCCCAGGCGCGAGAAATACTGCCCAACATGAAAGCGGATTTCGAATTCGCCCTGCTGGAACTGATCTTCGGGCAGCAGCGGCTGGTCTACCCGACCGTCTTCATTGGTATAGCTGTCGACCAGATGATGCGTGTGATCCCCGTGCACATAGTGCAGCTCCAGCCGCATGCCACGCGCAGGCTTCCCATGCATCGTATCAAGGACATGGGTCGTAAGGCGTCCACCCGCCATCTGTAGCTCCCTTGGCATTGCACCGACTATTCTGTCGTTAGCCTGCAATGCTCATATTCTTCGTTCCCTAGGAAGAAGAGACTAGCGGATTGCCACAAGCACGCAATGCCCATTTTTTACCAACTGGTCCATTTTTGTGCATCTTGTACTCGTCAGCATCCCGACTAAACTCGCGCCAACAGACGATTTGCGAGACCAAAATGAACCGTTACCCCCGCGACATGCATGGCTATGGCCCCACTCCGCCGAACGCCGATTGGCCGGGCGGCGCCCATGTCGCCGTGCAATTCGTGCTCAATTACGAAGAGGGTGGCGAAAACAATATCCTCCATGGCGACGCCGCCTCGGAGGCCTTCCTCGTCGACGTGCTTGGCGCCGCGCCCTGGCCCGACCAGCGCCACGCCAATGTCGAGAGCATGTATGAATATGGCGCCCGCGCCGGCTTCTGGCGGCTGCATCGCCTCTTCACCGAAGCCAATCTCCCGGTCACCATTTATGGCGTCGCCACCGCGCTGATGCGTGCCCCGGCCCAACTCGCTGCCATGCAGGAAGCCGGCTGGGAAATCGCTTCGCATGGCCTGAAATGGGTCCAGCACAAGGACATGCCACCGGACGAGGAACGCCGCCAGATTGCCGAGGCCATCCGCCTCCATACCGTGGCCACCGGCTCCCGCCCGCTCGGC
>JAAZLP010000332.1 GCA_012799265.1 Phyllobacteriaceae bacterium
GACCCGACGCCGGACGATCCGACCGCCGATACGCATACAACGGTCAATGGAAAGCCAAACGAACTTGATCTGCCGCGCCCCACCTGATTGGGGTGTCGGCAATCTCCGGTGTTGCCGCAAGGGCCGGAATGAAACATCAGGCGCCCTGCACGCCCGCCGCGCATACTCTTTTTAGAGAATCATGCGCATCATGCAGGTGAATTTGCTATCGAGGATCCGCTAAACAGCCGGGGGGCTTGTTTGCTTTTGGAGGCGCTATTCAATGACTAACTTCGGACCCCTGACCCGTGCTGGAGCACTGGCCGGTCTCATGCTCTCGGCATTCGCCGCTGCGCCTGCTGTGGCGGCGCCGGCAGACGTTGCCCTCCTGAAGTCCTATATCGGCGAGTGGCGCGGTCGCGGCGTCGTTTATGGCGCCAGCCAGGAAAGCGTCGTCTGTCGCCTGTCGCTGACCGAGGGCAATCAGGACAAGGTCAATTATAACGGCCGCTGCACCCTCGCAGGCACCAATCTCTCGGTTGCCGGCACCATGGCCTATATCGAGTCGTCCAAGCGCTACGAAGCCGCAATGACCTCCAACGCCACCTTCAACGGCATCGCGGTCGGGCAGAAGCGTGGTTCTGGCCTCACCTTCAACCTTCGCGAACGCGAGAAGGATGAAGACGGCAAGGACATGAACATTTCCGCCCAGATCCAGCTGACTAAAGAAGCCATCAACGTGGTCTTCGAAGTGGTCTATGTGCATTCCGGCGACAGCCTCCGCGCCGAAGTGCCCTTCTCGCGCTAAGTCCGCAGCATGCTCCAATGGTCGCGTCACCCTCCCCAATTTGGGGAGGGCTCGGACGGCCGGGCGATGTTGGCCCAACCTTCCCTTTTCTAACACGGACCAGACATGCGAGCCCTCGTCCAGCGCGTCCTTTCCGCGTCAGTCACGGTCGATGGTGAGATCGTGGGCGAAGTCGGACCCGGTCTTCTCGTGCTGGTCTGCGCCATGCAGGGCGACACCGAGGCCAAGGCCGACTGGCTGGCCAGCAAGATCGCCAAGCTTCGCATTTTCTCCGACGACGCCGGCAAGATGAACCGCTCCCTGCTCGATACGGGCGGCGCCGCGCTGGTCGTCAGCCAGTTCACCCTTGCCGCCGACACGAAGGGCAACCGGCCCGGCTTTTCCAGCGCCGCCGCCCCAGACCTCGGCCGCGCGCTATACGAGCGCTTCTCCGCCACCCTAGCTGGCCTCGACATCCATGTCGCCAATGGCCGCTTTGGCGCGGACATGAAGGTGGCTCTTGTCAACGACGGCCCCATCACGATCTGGCTCGACACAGAGCAATAGCACCCGTCAGGTACAGGCGTGTCAGGACCACGAAGCGGCCCGGCGTCGCCGCTTGCCTTCCTCGAAAACAAAAAGGGCAGCCCGAAAGCTGCCCTTACAAAACCTGTTCTGAATTCCTAGAACGGAATGTCGTCGTCCATGCCGCCCGGCTCAAAGGCAGGCGCGCTGGCTGATGGGCGTCGGCCACCGCCGCCGCCCCGATTGTCGCTGACGCCACGGAAGCCGCCGTCACCGGCATTGCCATAACCGCCGCTGTCGCCAGCGCCGTCGCCGCGA
This sequence comes from Phyllobacteriaceae bacterium, assembly GCA_012799265.1. Classification (GTDB taxonomy): domain Bacteria; phylum Pseudomonadota; class Alphaproteobacteria; order Rhizobiales; family Devosiaceae; genus Devosia. Next base: position 1,610 of record JAAZLP010000332.1, read on the forward strand.
CCATCCAGCAATGTCAGGTTGGAGTTGAAGCCCTGCAGCACCACCTCGGTGGAATACTTGTCCTGACCGGACTGGTCCTGCCATTTGCGGGTCTGCAGCTGGCCTTCGATATAGACCTTGCTGCCCTTGCGCAGATAGCTCTCGGCGACGCGGGCCAGACCTTCCGAGAAGATCACCACGCGGTGCCACTCGGTCTTTTCGCGGCGCTCGCCGGTATTGCGGTCCTTCCAGCTTTCCGAGGTCGCAACGCTGAGGTTCACCACCTTGCCACCGCTCGGCAGGTTCCGCACTTCCGGATCGTTGCCCAGATTGCCTACCAGAATGACCTTGTTCACGCTGCCAGCCATGGCGCAATTCCTTCCAATTCAGTCCCCTGCCCTCGGCACGGGACGCTCACATCGATTCATTTTCTCGTGCCGCGCATATGCAGCTGGCGCCGGAGATTGCGCAGCATAGACCTTTTAACGGACGCAGAACGGTAAAATCCGCCGACGCTAACACCTTTCGGAAACCACCACGCCTCAACGACTTCCGACATTTGTTCTCTATATGTTCTAAATTTACTCGTCAAGAAGTTGACTTGACCCCATCTCCCATACTTGTTCTGGGAGCGCCCGGACGCAGATGGTTATGACAAAGAGGAGATCGCCAAATGGGCGACCTGACCACCCGCATCCGCAATCCCCAATTGCTTGATCGTATCACCACGCCGGAAGCGGCGGCTGCGCTGATCCAGGATGGCATGATTGTCGGGATGAGCGGTTTCACCAAGTCCGGCGACGCCAAGGCTGTGCCGCTGGCCCTGGCCGCGCGCGGCCATGCCGAGCCCTTCAAGATCACCCTGATCACCGGTGCTTCGCTCGGCCATGAGATCGACCACAAGCTCACCGAAGCGGGTGTCCTCGCCCGGCGCATGCCCTTTCAGGCCGACCCGACCCTGCGCAAGGCGATCAATCGCGGTGAGGTCATGTTCATCGACCAGCACCTGAGCGAAACGGTGGAGCACCTGCGCTCCAACCAGCTCGGCCCGGTCGACTATGCCATCATTGAAGCTGCTGCCATCACCGAAACCGGCGCCCTTGTGCCCACCACGTCGGTCGGCAATTCCGCCAGCCTCGCCATTCTCGCCAAGAAGGTCATCGTCGAGATCAATCTGGCCCAGCCACTTGGCCTCGATGGCCTCCACGACATCTATATCCCCTCCAAGCGCCCCACACGCGCGCCGATCCCCCTGATGGCCTGTGACAGCCGTATCGGCACGCCCTATGTGGAAATCTCGCCGGACAAGATCGCGGCCATCGTCGTCACCGACACGGTCGACAGCACCTCCAGCGTCGTCCCTTCTGACGACGACACCCGAGCCATCGCGGGTCACCTGATTTCGCTGCTCGAAAGCGAAATCGCCCAGGGACGGCTCAACCTTTCGCTGCAGCCGCTTCAGGCCGGCGTTGGCTCCATCGCCAATTCCGTGCTCCAGGGACTCGCTGATGGCCCTTTCCACAATCTTCGCATGTACAGCGAAGTGCTACAGGACTCGACCTTCGACCTCTTCGACGCCGGGAAACTTACATTCGCCTCGGCCTCATCCTTCAGCCTCAGCGAACCCTATGCGTCGCGCATCTACAATGATTTCGAGCCCTACAAGGACAAGCTCGTCCTGCGCACCCAGGAAATCTCCAACCACCCCGAAGTCATCCGGCGCCTCGGCATCATCGGCATCAACACCGCCCTCGAATTCGACATCTATGGCAACGTCAATTCGACCCATGTGGACGGCACCATGATGATGAACGGCATCGGCGGCTCCGGCGACTTCGCGCGCAATGCCTATCTCTCGATCTTCGTGACCAAGTCCCTGGCCAAGGACGGCGCCATCTCCTCCGTCGTGCCGATGGTCAGCCATGTCGATCACACCGAGCATGACGTGGACATTCTCGTCACCGAAGTAGGCCTCGCCGATCTCCGCGGCCTCGCGCCCCGCGAGCGCGCCCGTGCCATCATCGACAATTGCGTCCACCCGACCTATCAGGCCCAGATGAACGACTATTTCGAGCGCGCCTGCGCCCGAGGCGGCCACACGCCCCACATTCTCGAAGAAGCGTTCTCCTGGCATCAGCGCCGCAAGGAGACCGGGTCCATGAAGGCAGAGCTGTAGCCGCGCGCGTCTGTCGTTTGTCGGTGGCCGCCATTCCGCCCTCGGACTTGATCCGAGGGCCACTCACCAGGCCACACCCACCATCAGCTCGGGTTGGTAAAGGCCTTCGGGTCACGCCCGAGGGCGGCGTCGAACGTGGATTGCTCGATCGCCAACTCTCTCAAGATTTCTACCCCGTCGGCGCCCGCATAACAGGCCTCGCTTCCGCCACGCGCCGGGCCTATCCTCCTCGCCTTACGCATAAGAGGAGCTGCCTATGTCTGCCACTGTGAAAGACATGCTCGCCGCGGCCAATGCCGAGGTGCCCCGCATTTCTGCCGACGACGCCCGCCGCATGGTTGCCGAGGAAAATGCCGTCATCATCGACGTCCGCGACCCTGCCGAACTCGCTGCCTCCGGCAAAATTCCCGGCTCAGTAAATATCCCCCGAGGCATGCTCGAATTCCGCGCCGATGCCGCCTCTCAATACCACGACGCCAATCTCAGCGCTGATCGTCCGGTGATCCTCCACTGCGCGTCAGGCGGTCGTTCCGCCCTCAGCGGAGCTACCCTCAAGCGGATGGGCTTCGAAAAGGTCTACAATCTCGGCGGCTTCAAGCCCGATTGGGTCGATGCCGGCGGCGAGGTCGAGAAAGTTTGATCTAGCGCCGCTACGGTTTGAGGAATTCCGGCTGGGTTGCAGTTCCTGCGAGCCGGTCGGCCTTGCTCAGACGCTCGGACCGAGCAGATCGACCATCATTTTCCGGTAAAGCCGGTGCGCCATCCGATTGGCCCCGGCTTTCACCAGCAGCGCCGATGGAATGATATAGCGCCAGTAAAGGCCCAGCAGCCTGCGCCGACCAGCCGGAGAGCTGACCAGAAGCTGTGCCACCGCCGGCGCTTCGCGATAATAGCGAGCGATATCCGCGCGTCCCTCGGCAAAGCTGCTCAGCCAGCCATCGCGGAATTTGCGCAGCGTTTCCAGTTCCCAGCACCGATCATTCAGCCCGATCACGGCACAACAGGCGCTGGTGAGGAAACAGTCCTCCTCCATCATCTCGAGATACATCTGCATGGCTTCGTCGGACATCATCGAGCAACCGCCTTCCGCTTCCATCCTGCGTGCTTCATCCATCGCCGGGAGCAATGTGCTCTCAATGAAGTCGGCATAGGCCATCGTCTCGGGCTGGATGCTGCTGTAGATCGTCCCGCCTGCCACCAGACGCACACTGAAGCCGCGACGCTGCATCATCGCCTCATGCATGATGCCGCTCACCTGCGAATTTAAGTCGATCGTTTCCGTCTGCGGATCGAACACACCGGGCTCAAATAGGATCTCCCCGATATCTTCGCCGCCGCCGCTGAAGATAATACCCACCGGCACCCCCTGCGCCTGTGCCTCCCCAATGACGGAGTAGAGCTGCCCGTCCACCTTCAGCGCGGTTATCGGCCATTGGATTGCCGATTTCTCGGCTCGCAGGACACCATCTTCGCTACGCCTCACCGCCAGCTTGATGGCGGCCACACCGGTTTCAATTTCGCCGCCCTGTTCTTGCGAAAACAGCACTGTCTGCTCGGCTAACACCTCAATCCTGGCGAGGAAAGCGAACTCCGCTGTGTCGGCGAAGGCCCGGTAGTTGGTTTGACGATTGTCGAGATCGCCATCGAGGTAAGAGACGGAACAGTCATCGGCCTGGGCCGACACGCGGCTGATCCCGGCAATCGACGTGACGCCTAACGCTGCCATGGCCGCCAGAAGACGTCGTCGTGTGTTCAAGAGCTTCAATTGCAATCAACCCAATCCGCAAACGCTTGCCAGACCTAGTAATTTGCTCACAAGCTTGGTTTGGTTCGCCGAATGCTGCCACCCCGCATCAGGGGGGCTGTGCCTTGCTTGCTCAAGATCGCAGTCAGGAGATAAGCTGACCAAAGACTGGTCCGGAGTGTCCCCCTTGCCTCTGACGAACGTCTTTGCTGCCGCTCTTCTTGCACTCCTGCTCACCCAGCCCCTCCAGGCCGAGGGGCCGGCTCAACCTGTCGAAATCCTGACGCCTGATGCGCCAGCCTATGGCGAGGTACTCGCCGCGCTCCAGCCGTCAGTGGAAGAGCTGCTCGGCATTCCGGTGGGCATGAATGTGCGGCAACTCAAAGTGCAGGGCGATTTTTCCTTCGTCTCTGCGGAGGTCATCAACCCCGACGGCAGGGCGATCGACTTTTCTCAGATCCGGATTGCCGACATGGCGGCGTCAAACTTTGATGGCCCCTCCCTCTGGGCCTACCTCAAACGCACCGACGGCGCCTGGCAGGTGCTGGAGCAGGATATCGGTCCCACCGACGCCTGGTTCGCGTTTTGGCCCTCAAAACATGGCGGCAGCTGCGACATCATCCACATCGGCTCCGAATGCTGACACGATCTGTCAGTCGCTCCCGCGCATAGAGCCTTGACCGAATCCGATCCGTTCTGGTTACGTTCACGATTATCTGATCCGGCAAGTTGACTTGCGGGCGCGGCGCCAAAGCCCTATTTCTGGGCCTTCGCCTGAGCCAGCCCCAGCCGGCGCGACATCAATTGGACCGACAATGACCGACAAGCCGAGCCTCAACCGCGAAATCATCGTTCGCGGCGCCCGTGAGCACAATCTGAAAGGCATCGACGTCAAGCTGCCGCGCGACAGCCTCATCGTTATGACTGGGCTCTCCGGCTCCGGCAAATCGTCCCTGGCTTTCGACACGATCTATGCCGAAGGCCAGCGCCGCTATGTGGAGTCGCTCTCCGCCTATGCGCGCCAGTTCCTCGAAATGATGCAGAAGCCCGATGTCGAGCACATCGAGGGCCTCTCGCCCGCGATTTCCATCGAGCAGAAGACGACATCGCGTAACCCGCGCTCGACCGTTGGCACCGTCACCGAAATCTACGATTATCTCCGCCTGCTTTATGCACGCGTCGGTATTCCCTATTCGCCCGCCACGGGTCTGCCCATCGAGAGCCAGACGGTCTCGCAGATGGTCGACAAGGTGCTCGACCTGCCCCAAGGCACGCGCCTCTATCTGCTGGCGCCGATCGCCCGTGGCCGAAAGGGCGAGTACAAGAAGGAACTCGCCGACCTCATGCGCAAGGGCTTCCAGCGCGTGAAGATCGACGGCGAATATCACGAGATCGAAGACGCCCCCGCGCTCGACAAGAAGTTCAAGCACGACATCGAAGTCGTGGTCGACCGCCTCGTCGTCTCGCCTGACATTTCCGGCCGCCTCGCCGAGAGCTTTGAGACCGCCCTCAAGCTTGCAGACGGCATTGCGCTGATCGAATTCGCCGACGAACAGACCGACGACGGCAAGCCACGCCAGATCACCTTCTCGGAAAAGTTCGCCTGCCCTGTCTCTGGCTTCACCATTGCCGATATCGAGCCGCGCCTGTTCTCGTTCAACAATCCCTTTGGCGCCTGCCCCGTTTGCGATGGCCTGGGCACCGAGCAGAAGATCGACCCGGACCAGATCGTCCCCGATCCGACCCTGTCACTGCGTGATGGCGCCATCCTGCCCTGGTCCAAGACCAGCGCGCCCTATTACCAGCAGACCCTGCAGGCCGTGGTAAAGCACTATGGCGCCTCCACGGGTACCGCCTGGAACGAGCTGCCCTTCGAAGTCCAGCACGCCGTCCTTTACGGCACCGACAAGACCAAGATCGATTTCGTCTATGACGACGGCCTGCGCCAGTACAAGACCAGCAAGGTCTTCGAAGGCGTGATCGGCAACCTTGAGCGCCGCTACAAGGAAACCGATAGCGCCGGCATGCGCGAAGAGATCGAAAAGTACATGTCGGCAAAGCCCTGCTTTGCCTGCGGTGGCTATCGCCTCAAGCCGGAAACGCTGGCGGTGAAGATCGATGGCCTCCATATCGGCCAGGTCAGCGACATGTCGATCAAGGTCGCATCCAAGTGGTTCACCGAGCTTTCCGACAAGCTCAGCGCCACCCAGAGCCAGATCGGGGAGCGCATTCTCAAGGAAATCCGCGAGCGCCTGAAATTCCTCAATGACGTGGGCCTCGAATATCTCTCCATGTCGCGCAATTCGGGCACGCTGTCCGGCGGTGAAAGCCAGCGCATCCGTCTCGCCAGCCAGATCGGCTCAGGCCTGACCGGCGTCCTCTACGTGCTCGACGAGCCCTCCATCGGCCTCCACCAGCGTGACAATGCCCGCCTGCTGGAAACCCTCCAGCGCCTGCGTGACCTCGGCAATACGGTCATCGTCGTCGAGCACGACGAAGACGCGATCCTGACGGCCGACTATGTGCTCGACATCGGCCCCGGCGCCGGCGTCAATGGCGGCCGCATCGTCGCCGAAGGGTCACCGCAGGACATCCTCAACGACCCGGACAGCCTCACCGGCAAATATCTTTCGGGCCGCATGGGTATCCCTGTCCCGCCCGAACGCCGGGAAGGCAAGAAGGGCAAAACGCTCTCGATCAAGGGTGCCACGGGCAACAATCTCAAGAACGTCTCGGTGGACGTGCCCTTGGGCATGTTCGTCGCCATTACCGGCGTTTCCGGCGGCGGCAAGTCGACCCTGATGATCGACACCATGTATCAGGCCATTGCCCGGCGCCTCAATGGCGCGCGCGTCGTCCCTGCCCCGCATGAAAGCCTCACTGGCCTCGAATTCCTCGACAAGGTCATCGACATCGACCAGTCGCCGATCGGTCGTACGCCGCGCTCGAACCCGGCCACCTATACCGGTGCCTTCACCCCGCTCCGCGAATGGTTCGCTGGCCTCCCGGAAGCCAAGGCACGCGGTTACGGTCCGGGCCGTTTCTCCTTCAACGTCAAGGGCGGCCGCTGCGAGAAATGCGAAGGCGACGGCGTCCTCAAGATCGAAATGCACTTCCTCCCCGACGTCTACGTCACCTGCGACGTCTGCAAGGGCAAGCGCTACAATCGCGAAACGCTCGAAGTTCAGTTCAAGGGCAAGTCCATCTCCGACGTGCTGGACATGACCATCGATGAAGGCGTCGAATTCTTCTCCGCCGTGCCGGTGATCCGCGACAAGTTTGCCACGCTCCAGCGCGTGGGCCTCGGCTACGTCAAGATCGGCCAGCCGGCGACGACCCTGTCGGGCGGCGAAGCTCAGCGCGTCAAACTCTCCAAGGAGCTTTCGAAGCGCGCCACCGGCCGCACGCTCTACATGCTGGACGAGCCGACAACCGGACTCCATTTCCATGACGTAGCCAAGCTTCTTGAAGTGCTGCATGAACTCGTCGACGGCGGCAACACCGTCGTGGTCATCGAGCACAATCTGGAAGTCATCAAGACCGCCGACTGGATCATCGACATGGGCCCCGAAGGCGGCGATGGCGGTGGCGAGGTCGTGGCCATGGGCACCCCGGAAGAAGTCGCGAACAATTCGCGATCCTACACCGGACGCTTCCTCAAGGAAGTCATGGACCGCCGCCCGCATTTCGCGACGCGGGCAGCGGAATAGCGACGCCTGTGATGGAGCACGACGCCTGCGGTGGGGCGCTTGGTTCCCCCCATCACCGCTCCGCCCTCGGGCTCGACCCGAGGGCCATTCTCCACCCCAGCACCAGCTTCCAATGGCCCTCGGATCAAGTCCGAGGGCGGGTTCGAGCGTATGGAACAAACTCTGCCTGTCAGCTCCACCCACCGCCTGTCACCCCGGCGAAGGCCGGGGCCCATCCTGAGATCCCAGCCCACGCCTTACGAGGCTCTTTCATTTCATTAACGCCCGGCCCATGGCATCAGCGCCACCACCCCCACGGCCCCTGCCCCGCCCTCTGGCGAGACCCGAGGGCCATTCTCCACCTCAGCAACAGCTTCCACTGGCCCTCGGATCAAGTCCGAGGGCGGGTTCGAGCGTATGGCACGAACGCTGAATGCCCAGCTCCACCCACCGCCTGTCACCCCAGCGAAAGCCGGGTCCCATCCTGAGATCTCGCCCGGCCATCGATGCGAGCGAAAACCGCCCCCTCAGAGCAGCCCCATCTTCGCCAGCTCTGCCGCGATCTCCATGGAATTTTCATTCCCGTTCGCGCCCACATCCGGCGGCGCATCTTCTGGCCGCAGATATCGCCACCCTTGAAACGGGCGCTTGGGATAGGGCACGGTGCGGATGATGTCCGGCGACATGATGATGTCGCAATAGTCCTTGCCTTCGGGATCGGTATAGGTCGCGAGCCGCAGGATCGGCTGACGGCAGGAAATCATTCCGGACATGACCCAGTAGATCGAGGAGATGCCTTCCATCTCCTCGCGCCGCTTGGGCATCATGCGGGTGCGATGAACATGGACATCCTCGCCATAATCCGCCCCCCACCAATGCGCCCGCTCGTCGCGATAGCTCTCCAGCTCCTCAACGCTGGAGACGCCGACGCAGAGTTTGACCATATGGATCATGCCAGCGTTCCCGGCGCCACGCGGCCCTGGATGACGTCAATTTCGTCATCGTCCACGATCCACGGCTCCTGCAGCGCCATGCCCAACCATTCCTGGAAAGCCGGCAGCGCATAAATCGCTTCGACGTAACGCTGGCTGACATCGCTGATGGGAAGTTCATATGTCCGCAGCCGCGTCGCCAGCGGTGCAAACATGGCGTCGGCGGCAGAAAACGCACCAAAGAGATATGGCCCGCCGGACTTGGCCAGCAAATCGCCCCACAAGGTCTCGACGCGCTGCAGGTCTTTGCGTACGCCGTCGAGATCGACCCTACCGGGGTGTGACGCCCGCAGATTCATCGGCGCCGCATTGCGCAGCGCCATGAAGCCAGCATGCATCTCTGAGGCGACCGCCCTTGCCAGCGCTCTGTCGCGCCGATCGCGGGGCCAGATGTCCCTATCGGGATAGAGGTCTGCCAGATATTCGATGATTGCGAGCGTTTCGGGCACAACGAGATCGCCGTCGATCAGCACCGGCACCTTGCCAGTCGGCGAGCGCGCCGCGATCTTCTCGCGCCAGCCATCGCCCGCAAGCTGCAGCACTTCGTCTTCGAAGGGAATCTCAAATTGGCGCAGCACCAGCCATGGCCGCAGCGACCAGGTTGAGTAATTGCGATTCCCGATCAACAGCTTCATCGACTTTCCTCATCCACATGACGAAGGGCGCCCAGTGGCCGGGCGCCCTTGCCGCTATCTCTTTCAGTGAAAAACTCCAGCGTACCGATCAGACCCCTTCGGTCCCGTCAGACGCCAGCTACTACGGAGAAAACCAGCCCCATCGAGACGAGGCACACCAGCGCCCAGCTGATGGTTTGCAGGACATTGGCCTTCGGTTGACTGCGCATAGATCGCTCCTTGTCAGTCGTCCACTCCGACCCTGAAAAGAGCCGGTTAGGAATCGTTAACCGCCCGGCATCTGGGAAGCAAGCGGCCAGATTGCAACACTCCACCGCCACTCCGGGTTCACTCCATGGCCTCAAAAAAGGCCGAACCAGAAACCTGCGAGCGCCAGAAACGCAAAGAAACCAATGATGTCCGTGATGGTGGTCACGAACACGGCTGAGGCGATGGCCGGGTCCGCCTTGAACTTGTCGAGGGTAATCGGCACCAGAATTCCGAAAGTGCCGGCGACGATCATGTTGACGATCATCGCCAGTCCGATGACCACGCCGAGCTCCACATTGGCATAACGCAGCCAGGTCACGAGCCCGATGAGAATCGCGAAGATGACGCCGTTGACGACACCCACGACCATCTCGCGGCGGATCAGTCTGCGTAGTCTGCCACCATTCAGTTCACGCATGGCCAGGGCGCGCACGGTCACTGTCATGGTCTGGGCCCCGGCATTGCCGCCCATGGAGGCCACGATCGGCATCAGTACGGCCAGCGCCACCATCTGTTCGATCGTGGCATTGAAGAGCCCGATGACCAGCGACACGAGCACGGCTGCCACGAGATTGACCGCCAGCCACGGCGCGCGGCTCTTCACCGTATCCACGGTTGTGTCCGACACGTCCTCGTCACCCACACCGGCCAGCAGCTTGATGTCCTCATCGGCCTCTTCGTGAATGACGTCGACGATGTCGTCGATGGTGAGCACGCCCACGAGCCGCCCGCTCTCGTCAGTCACCCCGACTTCAACAAGGTCGTAACGCTCAAAGCTGCGGGCAACCTCTTCCTGATCTTCCTCAGCCTGCACCAATACGAAATTGGTGTTCATGATCTCGTCGATCTTGGTCGCCCGCTGGGTCCGCAGGAACCGATCCAGCGGCAGCGTTCCCAGCACCTTGTAGGCCGCATCGACTACATATATCTGGTAGAACTCGTCCGGCAGATCCTTTTCCGCGCGCAGATAGTCGATCGTCTGCCCCACCGTCCAGAACGGTGGAATGGCGATGAAATCCGTCTGCATGCGACGGCCAGCGGATTCTTCCGGATAGTCGAGGCTTCGCTTCAGGCTCAACCGC
>JAAZLP010000333.1 GCA_012799265.1 Phyllobacteriaceae bacterium
GGTGGCGCGAGAGACGGGGCTCGAACCCGCGACCTCCGGCGTGACAGGCCGGCGCTCTAACCAACTGAGCTACTCCCGCAGCGCTTGCGAACAGGTCGTTCGCGCTTCGTGGGGTTTATCTTCCAGTCGCTTCTCAATGTAAAGCGGCTTTAGAAAATTCTCTCGCCTTTTCGAAAGTTTAGCGTGGAAATCTCATGCGGTCCTGGAGACAGGTTGCAGCTAGCTGACAACTGAGCTGGATGACCATGTGAGGATTTTCGCTGCGCATTCCTTTGAGAAAAGGTGGCGCGAGAGACGGGGCTCGAACCCGCGACCTCCGGCGTGACAGGCCGGCGCTCTAACCAACTGAGCTACTCCCGCAGCGCTTGCGAACAAGTCGTTCGCGCAACGTGGCTTCCATTTAGCGGGATGCATGGCGAAGTCAAGCACCCATCGTGCGATACCGAATTTTATTCACACCCCCTGCCCGATCGGCTTTGAATTTTCAGGGTTCCCCTTGGAAACCTGCTGCGGGCCGAAAAGACCTCTGCGGCGGTTTCTAATGCGGCAGTGCGGTGCGACCGTGCTCATCAAGAATCACTTCGATGGCGCCACCCGCTTCAGCACCAAAGGAGGAGGTCTGCCAAGGCTATAACGTCTACGGCCCGCGCAGAGCCGCATGCCGACGCCCGGCCGAATCGGGGTGCTCCCTAAGGAGCCATGGCCATCGCCGGCCGCAAGACCATCGAGGAAGTTGAGCGCTACACGCGCTCCACCGACGGGAGAAAGCTTGCAAGAGCCGCCATTGCGCGGCTGGGGCGTGCTAACCGAAAGAAAATCCGCACTCTAACCCTTTGACATTCAAAGGGAAATGGTGGGCGATGACGGACTCGAACCGCCGACATTCTCGGTGTAAACGAGACGCTCTACCAACTGAGCTAATCGCCCCCGGACCCGAAGCGGGTGGGATGGCGCCCTGATATTGTGCTTACCCCTGCCCGTCAACAGGCATTTCTAAAAAGCGAAACGGCCCCGGCGAATTTCGCACGGGGCCGGTTGCAGTTTGGACAGCACGCGAGATTAGTTGATCGCGTCCTTGAGGCCCTTGCCGGGCTTGAACTTGGCCTGGTTCGAGGCCGGAATCTGGATCTCGGCACCGGTTGCAGGGTTGCGGCCGGTGGAAGCCTTGCGCTGGGAGACGGCGAAGGTGCCGAAACCAACGAGACGAACTTCGTCGCCGCCCTTGAGGGCTTCGGTGATTGCCTCGAACACTGCGTCAACCGCTTCGGCGGCCTGTGCCTTGGTGATCGTAGCCTTGTCGGCAACGACGCCAACCAGATCGTTTTTGTTCATAGCGTTTCCTCACAGTGAATGCCCGCCGTCTCTGGCGAACTCAAAACTCCGACAACCTTCGGCGATTCTGCGCAAGACGCAAGGAAATCCGGGGGTTTTCGGCGGCCTGTCGGCGCAAACCTGTTAATGGACCGGAATATTGACCCCCGCAACCCTCGTTTGACGGGAAATCCCCGAATTCCGGGGTCTTCGCAGACAAATTTCTATTGTCCAGCGGGCGCGACTGGTGGCGACGAGCGCCTAATACCAAGCATGAGAGGAAGTGCCAGGAGATAGACACAGATGGCAATGAGCCATACCGCGCCCGGCCAGGTGGGGCGAAAGCCATGATAGACAAAGCTGAAAAATACGGGCCCGAACACGGAGGAAAGGCTGACAAGGCTCGAAAGTACACCCTGCAGTTGCCCCTGCCGGTCAGCATCAACGTGTCGTGTGATGAGAGACTGGAGCGCCGGCATACCAATGCCGCCCATGGCGAAGATCGGGGCCATGGCGAAGAGAATCCAACCCTGTGTAACGAATGTCAGCGTCAGCATGGCCCCGGTTTCAAAGGCCATGCCGAGAACCAATGACCAGCGCTCGCCCAGTCGGGCCACAACCGGCCCAGTGAGGAAAGCCTGGGCAAGTGCGTGGAAGATACCATAGGCACCAAGCGACAGACCGATGGTGAAGCCATTCCAGCCAAACCGGTCCTCGCTGAAGATGGCCCAGGTGGTGCCGTAGACGGTCCCGACAAAGTTGAGGATAACGAAGATCGCCATCAGCGGGATGAGCGCCTTGAAGGTGAGAGCCCATCGCAGCGGCTTGAAGGGATTAAGCGTATCCAGACTGATCCGGCCACCCTTGGCGCCCCGGCGGGACTCCGGCAGGACGAACAGTGCGAGGGCAAAATTGGCTGCGTTGAGAAGCGCTGCAGCCAGGAACGGCGCTCGAACCCAGATATCCCCCAGGATACCGCCAAGCACGGGCCCGACAATGAAGCCGATGCCGAACATGGCATGGAAGAGACCGAAACGCCGCGCGCGGTCCTCTTCTGGCGTGATGTCAGTAATATAGGCGGTGGCCACCGCCATATTGGCGCTGGTGATACCGGCCACGGCGCGGCCGATGACAAGGAGCCAGAGCTCCGGCGCAAAAGCCATGACCAGGTAGTCGATCGCCGCCCCCGCGAGCGAGACCAGAAGCACAGGGCGCCGCCCGAAGCGGTCGCTCAGCACGCCAAGAATCGGTGAAAACAGGAACTGGCAGGCGGAATAAAGCGCCAGCATCAGCCCCAGCAGCATGGCAATATCGGAAGTATGTCCGACTTCGCGCAGCAGGGCTGGGAGGATCGGAAAGATGAGGCCAATGCCAACGGCGTCGAGCATGACCGCAGCCAGAATGACGACCAGCGCCTTGTTCATATCGGTGCCCTCAAGTGGTCGTCCTCCGCATGCTGGGCCAAATAACCAGCCGAGCGGACCGCTGTTGATTTAGAGATCGCCTTACAAAGCGGCAAGCGCCCTCTGGCAATTATTGTACTGCGGCGTCAGCTAGTGGCAGCAGCGACACTCGGACTGTGCGCCTGAAGCAGGGCAAGAACGGATGGCACCAGACCCGGCAGGTTCTCGCTGATCATGCCGGGGCCTCCGAATCGGTTCGCAGCCTCGGCATGGATCCAGACGGCGGCACTGGCAGCTTCGAAACCCGCCATCCCCTGGGCCATGAGACCCGCGACGATGCCTGCAAGCACATCACCCGCTCCCGCCGTTCCGAGCCAGTTCGGCGCATTGTCATTTATGGCGGCACGGCCATCAGGGGCCGCAATGACAGTGTCGCTGCCCTTGAGAATGACGACGGCCCCGCACCTCGCAGCAGCCGCTCGGGCGCGGTCGGGCTTGCTTCCCTTAAGGTCGCTGAAAAGACGTTGAAACTCCCCTTCATGCGGCGTGAGAACCACGGATCCCGGATGCGCTTTTATTCCGTCGAAGAGCATTTGCGGGTCGCTCGCGAAGCTGGTGAGCGCGTCCGCATCGAGAACCAGTCCAAGCGGCTTGCCCAGCGCCTCCCCTACCCGCGCTGTCGTCTCCGGCCCTACCCCGGATGCCGGTCCGATGACAAACACGGACACCCGCCTGTCCGACAGCAGATCACCCAGCGCTGTCACAGTCTCGGAAGGCTTGAGCATGATGCTTGTGACATGTGCGGCATGGACGCCAAGGGCCTCTTGGTCTCCCGTCAGCGACACGAGCCCTGCCCCCGCACGGAAAGCGGCCAAGGCAGCGAGCCGCGCGGCGCCGGTCTGAAGCTTCGTTCCGGACTGCACCACGACATGTCCGCGGTCGAACTTGTGTTCGCCCGCCTTCAGGACCGGAAGGGACCACAGCCAAGGCCCATTGCGCCACGCCTGCGCACCGATCGAGCCCAGCACCCATTCCGGAATACCAATATCGGCCAGTGTCAGGTCCCCACAATGCTCGCGCCCCGGCAATAAGAGATGACCCGGCTTGCGTCGAAAGAACGTCACCGTGCGGCTGGCCCGGATCGCTGTCCCCCGCAGGGCTCCGCTCGCTCCGTCCACCCCACTTGGCATATCCACGCTGATGATTGGCCGCCCTGAAGCGTTGCAGCGCTCAATAAGGCTGGCGAGTTCGCCTTCGATGTCGCGGTCGAGGCCCGCACCCAGAAGGGCATCGACAATGACGTCGTAATCCGAAGGACGAGCCTCAGCACTCGGCAGGACAGTTCCGGCCCAGCGAGCGGCCATGCTTGCAGCGTCTCCATTTAGGTCAGCCTTGTCACCGAAGAGCGCAAGCGACACATCGAAGCCCCGCTCGGCCAGAAGACGGGCGACGACAAAGCCATCGCCGCCGTTATTGCCCCTGCCGCAGAGGACCAGCGCCCTTCCGGGAGCGTAATGCTCGGAAATGACGTCAGCGACGGCTTTCCCAGCCTTTTCCATCAGCGTCAGTGTCGAAACACCGGACCCCGCGGCCAGCCGGTCGGCCTCTGCCATTTCGTTCGGGGTGAGCAATAGCTCCATATCTTCAATCATCTAGCCCCTGCCTCACAGGAAACCGCGTCCGCATTGACTTGATAACCGCGAAAAACAAGCAATGACATCGATTTAGATTCCAGATTTATCAATAAATTTGGGCGAATAGCTGAAGTCACGACCATAAGTACAACGTCGTAGGTGCATTTTCGGATCGATTGCCGGCCGCTTTCTGGGAGGAGAGTTCGTGTCACTGGCGTGGAGCACAGAAATCGACAAGCCGAATGTCAGCGCTTATCGCTGGCATGACGTTCGCTTTATCGGTGCCGTAATCGGGCGCTATGTGCTGCCAGATCGGCCATATGCTGGCCATGAGAAAATGCCGGTCTATGCGTGTCGCTTGTGCTCAATCTCCACGCGCCTTCTCGTCGTCTTCGGTCCGCTAATTGGCGAAAAGGGTGAGAACGTCGCGTGCCACTTTGACGAGTTCGGAATCGTCCGGGGCAAGATTGTTCGGCGACTGGCTTCCGGCTTCGTCATCGAGATCGAGATGTCGGAGAGCGAGCGGGACAAGCTTGGCGCCAAGATCGACTGGCAGAAAAAGCGCATCCA
>JAAZLP010000334.1 GCA_012799265.1 Phyllobacteriaceae bacterium
AGCGTCACCAAGGCCGACAGCCGATGAAAGGCCTGTGGCGACCAGCCAAACCTCAAGAAACCGGTCGGCGCGCTCGCCTCTGCGGTAGCCATCCCTCACTCCGACATTTGGTACGTAATTATTATGTGCAACATGGACGCGACCAAATAGGCAAGTCAATTGTTTTTAATTATTGTATACGGACAACATCTGACACATTGTGGGCAGGCTGGAACAGGGAGACCCCATGGCGCGAACTGATGAGCGGTTTAGAGATGCCTATAATGTTCTGCTAAAAGAACTGGGCCGCGCAGCCGTGGGGGACGAATTGCCCTCGGAGCTGGCCATGGCCGAGCGACTGGATGTGAGCCGGACGATTGTGCGCTCGGCCCTTGCTCGGCTCGACCAGGAAGGCATCATTCGCTGGAGTGGGCGGGAGAAGGTGTTGATCCGAAAGCCGGTAGAAGCTGACCGGCTGCACACCGAGAGCCATAGTGTTTCACCCGAAGAGATGGAGCGCCAGTTTCTGGAATGGATCCTGCGCTTCGACATTGCCCCGGGCACCACCCTCAACGTGACGGACCTGGCGCGCCGGCTCGGCGTGGCGCCCCATGCCCTGCAGGAATTTCTAGCTTCGCTCACCCGACTTGGTCTGGTGCGACGCGGCGCCAAGGGCGGCTGGGAACTGCTCGGCTTTACCTCCGACTATGCCATCGAGTTGTCCGACTTCCGTTTGATACTGGAGTTGAATGCCGTCGATTGCGTGCTGGCGAGCGATGGAAACCATCCGATCTGGGACCGGCTGGACCAGCTTGAGGCGGCTCACCACGACCTCGCCGCCAATATGGATGAGCGCTTCCACGATTTTTCGCTGCTGGATGAGTTGTTTCACTCGGCCCTGTGGAGTGTTGGCAATAACCGCTTCGTCGCAGAGTTTCAAAAGGTGATCTCCCTAGTCTTCCACTACCATTATCAATGGGACAAATCCGATGAGTTGCAGCGCAATGCCGCCGCGGTGCAGGAACATTTGGGGCTCATCAGCGCCTTGAAAGACCGCGACAAACCCAGAGCGATTGCAGCGACGCAGGACCACATCCGCACCGCCAAACAGACGCTCCTATCGTCTTTCCGACGCCACGATCTGCCTTGAACAACAAGGGCGCCCAGGCGCGAGGCCGGCAGGATTGAGTGAGGGCCCCGGCTGTGCGCCGGGGCCCCTCCTATATGCAGTCTACTTCACGGCCCATGTGGCGATGGGTGGGAAGAAGAGAATAATCATCAACACGGTCAGTTGCAGGCCGATGAATGGCAGCAGTGCCGTATAGATGTGCTTGAGGGTAATTTCCTTGGGTGCGACGCTCTTCAAATAAAAGGCCGCAGGACCGAAGGGCGGTGTCAGATAGGACACCTGCATATTGACCGCAAAGAGAATGCCGAACCAGATCGGATCATAACCAAGCTGGATGACGATGGGCACGAAGATCGGCAGGGTCAGCAGTGCAATGCCGATCCAGTCGAGGAACATGCCAAGCACCAGGAGAATCAGCATCATCACCAGGATGATGACTACCGGCGGTGCGTTGATGGCGAGGATGGCGTCGGCAACGAAGCGGTTGCCGCCCATGAGGTTGTATACGCCAACCAGGACGGCCGCGGCGATGCCGATCCAGATGATCATGCCGCAGGTTTCGAGCGTATGGACGAGGCTGGCCTGCATCATCTTTAAATTGAGCTCGCCCCGTAACAGGGAGATCAGCATCACGGCCGACACACCAAGGGCAGCAGCCTCGGTGATTGAGGCAACGCCGCCATAGATCGAGCCCAGAACCACCACGACGATGAAGAGCGGCGCGGCCACGGCGCGCAGGGCGCTGCCGAGGGATTCCTCGGCCAGTTCCTCACGCGACATGGGCGGGCCCATCGCTGGATTGCGCAGGCAGATGAACAGCACATAGGCGATGTAAAATGCCAGGAGTAGGAGGGCCGGCGTGATTGCGGCGACGAAGAGATCGGCAATCGAGACGCTGGCAACCAGGCCATAGATGATCAGCACGATGGAGGGCGGCATCATGGTGCCCAGCGAGCCGCCGGCAACGACGACGCCGATGGAGAGATTGCGGTCATAGCCGAGACGCAGCATCTGCGGCAGCGCCAGGATACCCAATAGTACAATTTCGCCGCCGATGACGCCGGACATTGCGGCCATAAGGATGGCGACGATCAGGGTCTGGACGGCAACGCCACCGGGCAGGCGCCCGGCCAGGATGCGCATTCCGCGAAACAGATCGCGGGCAATGCCGGAGCGATCCAGCAGGGCGGCCATGAGAATGAACATGGGAATGGCGACGAGCGAATATTCGGTGATGAAACCGAAAATGCGCGAGGTCACCAGAGGCAGGGCCATGCCTCCGAACCAGCCGAAGGTGAAGATGAGGGCGACGAGGCCGGTGACCCAGGCCAGGGGCTGGCCGGTGAGCAACAGCAGGAAAATGCCACCGACGAGGACATAGGAGCCGAGCTCGATACCGATTGCGCTAAGACCCATTTTAATGTTCCCCGGAGGCGTGGGCCGTTGCGGCAGGATTGCGCCTGATGGCGTCTATGAGATGAAGCAGCGTCTGGACGAACATGACACCAACGCAGATCAGCACGAGGATCTTGAGCATGGCAGGCGTCGGGGGGTTCCACGAGGTGCCGGTGCCTTCAAGGCGGAATTCGCCGCCGGGCGTGAAGGTAGCCTTGGAGGTCATGATCCAGGCCGCAAAGGACAGGCCAGCGAAAAAGACCAGCGCCAGAATGGAATTGACGATGTCGAGCCAGCGTCGGCCTTTGGGAGAAACTGTGTCGTATAACATGCGCACACGAATGTGCTTGTCGCGGGCCAGCGCGATGGGCCCCCCGACGAGGAATATGGCGGCGATGAGGAAGGTGGTCGTCTCATGGGCCCAGAAAGTTGGGCTGTTGAAAACGTAGCGTGAGATGACCTCGTATACGGTCACCGCGAAGGCCAGGAAGATGATCCAGGCGAAGGCCTTGGATGAGTTGGCAATTAACCGGTCAAGGCCGGAGCGGATTTCGGTATCGTCGTGATCAATCGGGGGGACGGTTTCTGGATCTTCGGACATCGGCATCTCGTGTTGCGCGATTAAACGTCCGGCAGCGACTGCCGGACGCGATTCACATCTGGAAGGTTTCGCCTGCTTCAGAGCAGGTTACGACCAGTGAGATAGCTGGTGACGGCGTCATAGTAGCGCTGGGTCATTTCGCTGCGCGAAGCCCAATTCTGCCATTCTTCCTGAGCGATGCGGCGGAATTTGGCGCGTTCGTCGCCCGACCAATTGATGATCTCGATGTCAGGATTAGCCTTGGCTTCGGTCACCGCTGCCGCATCGAGCTGTCGCACTGAATAGATGTGGTTGAAGCTGAATGTCTTAACCGAAGCAGTCAGGATTGACTGCAGGTCTTCGGGCAGGCCGTCCCAGATCTCCTTGTTGATCGAGATGTCGATGAGGGGAAGGGAGTGGAACCCCGGATAGAGCGGATAGGGCGCAACGTCGTTCATGCCCAGCGCCTGATTGGTGGCGAAGACGGTGTTGTCGGCGGCATCCACGACGCCCTTGTCGAGTGCCGAGAAGATTTCCGAGCCGGGCAGGGCAACCGGCGAGGCGCCAGCCTTGGAGAAAATCTCAAAAACCATGCCCTCGGGGGCACGCAGCTTGACGCCCTTGAGGTCGGCCACCGTGCGGATCGGAACGCCAGCGACGAGAGCCTCCGGCTCCGTGGCAGCGGCGCCGATGAAGTGCACGCCATAGGGCTCGACGAGTTCGGCATAGAGCTCATGGCCACCACCGGACTGCATGAAGCCGAGCAGTTCGAACGGGTCGCTCCAGGCGCCAACGAGATTGCCCATCATGGCGAAGGCAGGGTCCTTGCCGGCAAAATAGCTTGGGTCGGTCAGGTGACCCTGCAGGATGCCGGCGCCGACGGCGTCGAGCGTGTCGGTGTGAGGCACAACGGCGCCGATGGGCAGGATTTCAATGGCAATGCGGCCACCGGACAGGGTGCCGACTTCATTTGCCCATTTCTGCTTGTTGACGAAGCCGGGTTCACCGGCCGTCTCGGAGGTCTGGAACGTCCAGTTGTAATCAGCGGCCAAAACGGCGCTGGAGAGCGCTAAGACCGAAGCCGCTGCTGCTACAATTCCCGTAAACTTAGTAAAAATGCTCAAGTCTCTCTCCCTAGTCGATGCTTCAAAAATTGTTACAATTGGGTCCGCTATGGCATCGATTGCACCCATGTCTTGGACTGTGCACGGAAGACCCCCTGGATCAACAGCTGACTTCCAGTTTTACACGCTTCTGCACGCTTTGCCAGATAAAGCCGATGGTTTTCGGAAGTGATGGCCTTTCGGGTCCGCAGCCATCATTAACGCAAGAAAGCTAGTGGCCAGACATCCAGACCGGTGCTCGCAGCGCCGCAGGATCGTCGCATAAAATCAATCCAAAATACTAGCTGATTGGCGAGCAAGCCGAGCCAAATGATCGGACGATGGTGATTTGTCACACACGACGACGCTTGTGGGCGCTACCATCATCATCGCTTCATCACCCATATGCGAAAACCGCACCAAGCGAGCAGCATGGAGGCCCGACGTGAAACGACCGCTTTTGAGAAATCGCTGACCCTCAATCGCGTGAACCAGGATAAGTCGAGCGTTGTGCTCTGCGGCGAGTTGGATTGCGCGTCGGCAACCGGCTCATCGCCTTTCTCAAGGGTTATCGCCGCAACTATCGTCTTGATTGACATGCGAGCACTCCTGATGCCGCGGGATTCGGTAATGTCGACGGCCCGCGAAGTTTCCCCGATTTGATTGCTACCAACTCTTCCCGTTCCAGAATCACGCTAGGGTTAAAACCCAATCATCCTATTGATTATGTCTAGTAAATCAGATTCTCTTTATGCGCGGGCATGAAGGAGGCGCTGATGAGTAGTCTTTTCTGGTTGAGCGACGAGGCCTGGGCGGTGATTGAGCCGCATCTGCCGACGAACCAACCCGGCGCGCATCGCACCGATGATCGCCGGGTCCTCAGCGGCATCATTCATGTGCTGCGTTCGGGGTGCCGGTGGCAGGATTGTCCCGCCTGTTATGGGCCGCCCACGACAATCTACAACCGCTTCCATCGCTGGTCGGCGCGCGGCATCTGGCGGCGCCTGTTTGACGCCCTGGTGCAAACAAGCGATCGGGATATCCACATGATCGACAGTACCACGGCCAAGGCCCATCGATCGGCAGCCGGCGGAAAAGGGGGGCCGATAGCCAGGCTATCGGCCGCTCGCGCGGCGGCAGATCGACAAAAATCCATGCTGTTGTCGATAGCCGCGGCCGTCCCCTCGCACTCAAGATAACGCCGGGGCAACGGGGCGACGCGCCCATTGCCACCCCCCTGCTTGCACCCCTGCCACCCAGCCGGCTGTGCGCCGCCGACACTGCCTATGACAGCAACGCCCTGCGGGCGTTCCTCATTGCCCGCGGCACCGAGCCGGTGATTCCCAACAACCCAACCCGAAAACATATCCAGCCATTCGATGCTCAGGCCTACAAGCGCAGAAATATCATCGAACGCACCTTCTGCCGCATCAAGGATTGGCGGCGCGTCGCCACCCGATACGACAAGCTCGCAATCAACTTCGCTGCAACATGCTACATCGCCGCAATCTGCATCTGGTGGGTCTGATTGAGTCTCGACCCTAGCACTACTTTGGCAGAAGTCTGCTGAGTATTCTTCGCCACTTCCTACGACAGTGAGGACAGTTGGGCGGCG
>JAAZLP010000335.1 GCA_012799265.1 Phyllobacteriaceae bacterium
TGCGACAGGCACTGTTCACCCAGCGACTCGCTCGCTCCCCGCGCGATCCCGACGCCGCACCCTCCGGCCTATCCTCCAGCGCCATTGTCGATCAGGTCGAGGCGTTGGATGGGTATTTTGCCCGCTACCTGCCCGCTTCCATCCAGGCCGCACTTCTGCCCC
Organism: Phyllobacteriaceae bacterium; assembly: GCA_012799265.1. Classification (GTDB taxonomy): domain Bacteria; phylum Pseudomonadota; class Alphaproteobacteria; order Rhizobiales; family Devosiaceae; genus Devosia. The sequence goes on from JAAZLP010000335.1 coordinate 163, forward strand.
TCGCCTTTGGCGCCATCATCCTGCCGCTCGATTGGGTGGCCGGTCTCCTTTTCCTTGTCAGCGCTCCGCTCATTCCGGTCTTCATGGCACTGGTTGGTATTGGCGCCCAGGCAGCGACGGATCGACAGGCGCGGGCGCTAAGCCATCTCTCAGGGCGCTTTGCGGATCGGCTCCGAGGCATCCTGACGCTCAAGCTCTTTGGTCGCGCGGAAGTGGAGACGGCCGGCATTGTCGATGCCAGTGAGGCGCTCCGGAAGCGGACACTGAAAGTGCTGCGCATCGCCTTTCTTTCGTCAGCAGTGCTGGAATTCTTTGCCGCCCTGGGCGTGGCCGGGATCGCACTCTATGTCGGCCTAACGTTCATCGACTTCCTGCACCTGCGCGCAACGCCACTGACGCTCTCCACCGGTCTCTTCCTGCTGCTGATGGCGCCCGAGATTTATAACCCGCTGCGACTGCTGGCTGCCCATTATCACGATCGCGCCACGGCCAGGGCAGCGCTGACGGAGATCGCGACACAGCTCGGCGAAATCCCGGCTGAGAAATCCGTGCTCGAAGATGTCGAGCCGCGCACCGAAGCCGCCATCGCGCTCGAGATCGAGGGACTCACCCTGCGAACACCGGATCGCATGCGTAGCGTGCTCGACGCCGTCTCTCTCCATGTACCTGCAGGTCAGCATATTGCCGTGCTTGGCGCCAGCGGCTCGGGCAAGTCCACCCTGCTCGAGGCCATTGCAGGTCTTCGTGCCACAGAAGGCTCACTGCTGCTCGACGGCAAGCCGCTCTCCGACTGGGAGGAACATGATCTTCGCGCGAGGACATTCCTTCTCGCGCAGAAGCCACGCATCATCCATGCCAGCATCGCTGACAATATCGCTCTAGCTCGCCGCGCCGCATCGCGCCGCGAGATCGAGAAAGCGGCCGAGCTGGCCTTCGTCACCCCATTTGCTGCGGCCCTACCAGAGGGCCTGGACACCATCATCGGCGAAGATGGTGTCGGGCTTTCCGGCGGTCAGGCGCAACGTGTCGCGCTTGCCCGCGTCTTCCTCCGCGATGCAGGCCTTCTGCTTCTCGATGAGCCCACAGCCCATCTCGACACCGCGCTTGAGGAGGAGGTCATGGCCAATCTGGTCGCCTTTGCCCGCGGCCGAACAATGATCATCGCCACCCATTCGCAGGCTGTGGCCAATCATCTCGACAAAGCATGGCGTGTCGCTGGCAATACCCTTGTCAGCGCACCCGTTGCCAGCCGCAATAAGGGTGTCGCATGAAGGCCCTGATGACCTTTGTCCCGCTTTATATGAAGCGGTTCGGCGCCATGACCCTCGCGCTCATTCTCTCGCTGATCACGATTGCTGCGGGCGTCGCCCTGCTTGGTGTTTCCGGCTGGTTCATCACCGCGACGGCACTGACGACGGCAGGCCTCGCTTTCAACATCTTCGTGCCCTCGGCCGGCGTCCGCGCCTTTTCCTTCATCCGCATTCTGGCCCGCTATTTCGAGCGCCTTGTCGGTCACAATGCTACGCTGAAGCTGCTGTCTGACCTGCGCGGGTGGCTTTTTTCTGCGCTCTTTCCGCGGCTTCCGCTGCCTGACCGCTCAATGCGACACGGGGACCTCGTCAGCCGCCTGACTGCTGACGTCGATGCATTGGACACCGCCTTCCTGGTTGCCGTTGGCCCGTTGGCCTCAGCTATCCTTGTCGGCGGCGGCATGACTGTGATTCTCGCTTTTCTGCTGCCGGCCGCCGCCCTGCCCTATGGTCTTGCCATGGCTGGCGCCGCGCTCCTCGTGCCAGTGATGATGGTAGTGCTCGGCCGCCGGGCGGGGCGTCAGAATGTCGAAGCCTATGCCGACATGCGCACGGGCGTCATCGACGGCGTAGCTGGCCACACCGATCTCACGCTGCTTGGTGCCCTGGGCACGACGGAACGGCGATTTTCTGATGCAGCGGCGAAGGCCAGTGGGCTTCGACTCAGGCTTGGTGGCCTTACAACGCTGGGCAGTTTCACGGTTCAGGTTCTCGCCGCGCTCGCCCTCATCGGTACGCTTTGGGCAGGTCTTGAGGCCGTCAGTATCGGCACCATCGATGGCCCGGTGATGGTCGCCCTGTTGCTGGCTGTGCTGGGCAGCTTTGAGGTGACCAATGTCATTGTCCGCAGCGTCAGCAAGGCCAGTTCCGCCA
>JAAZLP010000336.1 GCA_012799265.1 Phyllobacteriaceae bacterium
GAACGGCGGCGTCTACGGCTCGCTGATGTCGACGCCGATCCTCAATGCACCCCAGTCGGGCATATTGGGCATGCACAAGATCCAGGAACGCCCGGTCGTGGTCGGCGGCCAGATCGTCATCCGTCCGATGATGTATCTCGCCCTGAGCTATGACCACCGTATCGTCGACGGCAAGGAAGCTGTGACGTTCCTCGTGCGCGTCAAGGAAAGCCTTGAAGCCCCCGAACGTCTCGTACTTGACCTCTGATCGCCACATTGATGGTTTTGAAAAGGGCTCGCTTCGGCGGGCCCTTTTTGTGTTCACGCTGACGTGACCCTGTGGGACCTGTGGGTGTTAGTGTTGCGTTAACACTTTACCTTTTTATCAAGACACGATCGCGTTTTAGCGCTCACTGGAGAGTTATGTTGCAGCGGAAATTCACCATCGGTGCGTTGTTCATCGCTCTTACGCTCCCCGTGTCGGCGCAGGACTATTCAGATCCCGCTCTGGTCGGAGAACTCATGGCCTTTCATGGGTCCCAGGCCATCGTCGACGTCATGACAACCCATTGCTACGAAACGACCGGCCTCGACAGTGCATACAAGGATGCTGCCGCCAACTGGTATCTGCGCAATATCGGGTATCTCGATCTCGCGGACCGGGTGATCGTCAAGCTTGGGGGAGGCTCTGAGGCGGAACGCAAGGCCGCGGAGACCTATGGCGGCACGCAGATCATGACTGCTTATAATCAGGCGGGCGACAAGAACACATTCTGTCGAACCTTTCTCGAGCAGGTCGATTCCGGGGGCATGGATATCGACCAGCAACTGCCGGACATCCTCAAGCGCGCGCAGGAAATATCGGCCTCCTGACACCCCTTATCGAGGGTTGGCACCAGTGCACTCTATCTGCACGCTCGTGAGCGTCCAGGAGGCCATTCATGCGTATCGTGCTTGCTTTCGCTCTATTGGCGTTTGGCGGATCAGCCAGCTTGTCGGCCGAATGCACACTCTACAACGCCCGGTATAAGCAAGCCGACGCGCCGTGGGGGCTGACATTTACCCAGGTCCCCAATTCGCAGCGGCCAATCAGACGGCAGCTTTCTATATCGAGCTCCCTAACTCTGGCGTTACGCTAGACGGCAGGGTCAGCGTCCCCAATGGGTTTGGTTCGCCACTCTGGTCGGTCAGCGGGCCATGCTCGTCAGACAGCACGGACATGTGCGACTTTCTTGAAGACAGTGCCAGTCCGGCCATCTATGGCGTTTATGACGGCGTCGTGCGCTTCCTCAATAGTGAGCGCGGTTCGGTAGCGCCTGATCAGGTAATCCTGCCGCAACTGGCCGTCAGTTTGTGGTATTCGAACTATCGGCAGGATGAGTGGGGCGGTGATGTATCGCCCGGCGATGCCTTCATCCTCGTGGGCTGCGAATGATCCAATCGGTGTGTCGCTGCGTTGACTGACGAGACACCGGTTTTGGGGACATCATGAGCATAGAGCTGACTTATCTCGTCTGGAGCGCCGCTTTGGCCTTCATGTACGTTCTTGTGCAATCGACGGCCTATCGAATGGATTATGGCCTATTACACGCAGGTAGCCAGCGGGACGGTGAGCGTGCTCCGAACAAATGGGCGGCTCGGGGTAACCGGGCACTGCGCAATTTCCTCGAAACCTATGGCCTGTTCATTGCGCTTGCTGTGGCGACCGAGCTCTCCGGTCGGAGCAATGGCATGACGCAGTGGGGCACCCAGCTCTGGTTCTGGTCGCGCGTGGCCTATCTCCCGGCGTACTTCATCGATATCCCCTTCGCGCGGTCTGCCGTCTGGTCAATTTCCCTCGTTGGCCTGGTGATGCTTTTCATCGGCGTGGCCTTCTAGGGGGGGCAGGGGCTTGCCCTCTCGGCACCACTTGATGACGGGTCAGTACGTTGCCGGTTTGCCGCTGCTGGTGTAACGGTTTTGCGCTGGCACGGCGGTGGTGCAGGCAGCATGGTCTCATGCTTTTGTCCGGGTTCGTTTTGACCAGTTCATTCTCTAGGAATTGGTCATACGGCAGGTCTTCACCGCAACAGGTGGCGCCCCTGCAGGACGACCATCTACCAATGACGGCTTTGGCTGTGCGTATGGCGGGCACAGCAGGTGAAATTCTATCGGGGCTAGGACCATGGCAGACCAATTCGACCTCACCATCATCGGCGCGGGCCCGGGCGGCTACGTTTGTGCCATTCGTGCGGCACAGCTTGGCCTCAAGGTCGCCGTCGTCGAAAAGTGGGCCACCCTGGGTGGTACCTGCCTCAACGTTGGCTGTATCCCGTCCAAGGCGCTGCTGCACGCTTCCGAGCTCTTCGAAGAAGCGGGGCACGGCTTCAAGGCGCTCGGCATCGACATTCCGGCGCCGCAGCTTAACCTCAAGCAGATGATGGCGCACAAAGCCGATACCGTTGCATCCAATGTCGGCGGCGTCGACTACCTCTTCAAGAAGAACAAGATCACCCTGTTCCGCGGCATCGGCTCCATCGCGGGCACCGGCCGCGTGCTGGTGACCCCGCAGTCTGGCACGCAGCAGGAAATCGCCACCAAGAATATCGTCATCGCCTCGGGTTCGGTCTCGGCCAACCTGCCGGGCATCGAGATTGACGAACAGCAGATCGTCACTTCCACCGGTGCACTCGAACTCGCGGAAGTGCCGCGTCGCCTCGTCGTCATCGGCGCTGGCGTGATCGGCCTTGAACTGGGTTCGGTCTGGATGCGTCTGGGTGCCCAGGTCACCGTGGTGGAATATCTCGACCGCATCCTGCCGGGCATGGACAGCGAAGTGGCTCGCCAGTTCCAGCGCATGCTCCAGAAGCAGGGCATGGAATTCAAGCTCTCCAGCAAGGTTGCTGGCGTCGACAAGCAGGAAGACGGCTCGCTGAAGGTTCGCGTTGAACCGGCCAAGGGCGGCGAAGTGGAAACCATCGACGCTGATGTGGCGCTCGTCGCCATCGGCCGCAAGCCGTTCACCGAAGGCCTTGGCCTCGACGTTGCTGGCGTTGCGCTCGACGAGCGCGGCCGCGTTCGCGTGGACGGCGCCTACAAGACCTCGGTCGATGGCATCTACGCCATTGGCGACGTCATTGCCGGCCCGATGCTGGCCCACAAGGCAGAAGACGAAGGCATTGCAGTTGCTGAAATCCTCGCGGGCCAGGCTGGCCATGTGAACTACGCTGCTATCCCTGCTGTCGTTTACACCAACCCTGAAGTTGCTTCGGTCGGTAAGACGGAAGACGAGCTCAAGGCAGAAGGTGTGGAATACAAGATCGGGAAGTTCCCCTTCACCGCAAACGGCCGCGCCAAGGCGATGCTCGCCAGCCAGGGATTTGTGAAGATCCTGGCCGACGTCAACACCGACCGCGTGCTGGGTGCGCATATCGTCGGCAAGAACGCTGGCGAAATGATCCACGAGATCGTGACGCTGATGGAATTTTCGGGCGCCGCCGAGGACTTGGCGCGTACGACCCACGCTCATCCGACACTGTCGGAAGCCATTCGCGAAGCAGCACTCGCGCTGGGCGACGGCGCCATTCACATCTAATCAAGCCGAATATCTGCCTGATGATTTTAGCGCCCCGAGTGACCTCGGGGCGCTTTTTCTTTGAAAAGTCATCATACAAGTTGGCAAATTTTGTCTGTTGACTCGATTTTTCATCTTCCATACTAGTTTTGATTGAGCGGTGCTGTCGATCTGTGACGCCCCGTTGCGCAGCGGTGAGGAGCCGCTGCCCGGCCGATTTCGCTTCGGCTGATTGAGGAGTTTTGGGAGGACATCATGTTTCATCTGCCTAAGGTGGCGGCGGCTGCCGTCATTGCCTCTAGCCTAATGATCTTCGGGGCCAGCGCCCAGACGGTGCTGCGCTCGTCGGACACTCATCCCGACGGTTACCCGACCGTCGAGGCTGTAAAGAAGTTCGGCGAGCTGCTCTCGGAAAAGACCGACGGTCGTTACTCGGTCGAAGTGTTCCACTCTGCCCAGCTGGGACAGGAGGCCGACACTATCGAACAGACCCAGTTCGGTGTGCTTGACCTGAACCGCATCTCCATCGGTGCCTTCAACACCCAGGTGCCGGAAGCCACCGTTACCCAGCTTCCCTATATCTTCCGCTCAACGGAGCACTTCCATAATGTTCTGGATGGCCCGATCGGCGAAGAAATTCTCGCAGCCTTTGACAAGGTCGACGTCGTTGCTCTCGCCTTCTACGACGGCGGTTCACGTTCCTTCTATAACAGTGAAAAGCCGATCCAGAGCCCGGCTGACATGAACGGCATGAAGTTCCGCGTCATGCAGTCCGACATCTTTGTGGACATGGTCGGCGCGCTGGGTGCCAACGCCACCCCGATGCCCTACGGCGAAGTCTATTCCGCCATCCAGACCGGCATCATCGAAGGCGCCGAAAACAACTATCCGAGCTACGATACCGCGGGTCACGCCGAGGTCGCGAAATTCTACTCGCTCGACGAGCACCTGATGGTGCCGGAAGTTCTGGTTATCTCCAAGATCGTCTGGGACGGCCTCACCCCTGACGATCAGGCACTCTTCCGCGAAGCGGCCAAGGAATCCGTGTCCTATCAGCGCGAGCTCTGGCAGCAGAAGGAAGTGGAATCCAAGGCAGCGGTTGAAGCGCTTGGTGCCCAGATCAACGAAGTCGACAAGGCCCCGTTCATTGAAGCCATGAAGCCGGTTTACGAAAAGTACGTGACCGACCCAGCCCTGCAGGACCTCGTTGCCCGCATCCAGGCCACTGAAGGCTGATCTATTCCCGGGCCGGCCTCGGTCGGCCCGGTCTCTGCCTTAGGAGAATACCATGCGAGATCAGCTCCTGCGCGCTGGCAGGGTCATGCATGCCCTTTCGACACTGTCGCTCTGGATTTCCGGCGTCGGATTGGTGGCGATGACGGGAATTGTCGCCTACCAGGTTTTCATGCGCTTCGTGATCAACTCGTCCCCGTCATGGACCGAGGCCGGATCGATCATGATCATGTCCTGGTTCATCTTTCTGGGGGGCGCCGTTGGCGTGCGTGAGAACTTCCATATGGGGTTCGACGTGCTGCTTTATGTGCTGCCACCTGGCGCCAAGCGCTGGCTACGCAGCATCAGCGATCTGGCCGTTTTCGCCTTCGCCTTCAGCATGGTTTTCTTTGGGGGCCAACTGGCCATCCGTGGATGGACCGTCACCATCCCGGTGGTCAACCTGCCGCAGACCTTCACTTATCTCCCGATTGTGGTGTCAGGTTTCCTGATGTGCCTGTTCTCGCTGGAGCGCATTCTTCTGCGTCTGGCTGGAGAGCCGGTTGACGAGCCACCTGCAGAACTCGTGACCGAGGCCTAACGCATGGAATACTGGATCCTTTTTGGTGTTTTCACCGGCCTTATGCTGGTCGGCACCCCCATCGCCTTCTGCCTCGGCATCGCCAGTTTCGCGACCGTTATTTACCTCGGGCGTCCGGCAATCGTGGTGTTCCAGCAGCTTAATTCAGGCGTATCGGCCTTCACGCTGATGGCCATCCCGTTCTTCATCTTTGCCGGCGACCTGATGATGCGTGGCGGGATTGCGGCCCGTATTATTCAGTTTGCCGGAGCGTTGATAGGTCATGTCAGGGGCGGCCTCGGTCAGGTCAATGTGGCCGCGTCGACGCTCTTCGGCGGCATTTCCGGTTCTGCTGTCGCCGAGGCCGCAGCTGTGGGCGGCATCATGATCCCGCAGATGAAGGCGCGTGGCTATGGCGCCGACTATGCGGTCAATGTCACATCAATGGCCGCGCTGATCGCGCTGCTGCTGCCGCCCAGCCACAACATGATCATCTATTCGCTGTCGGGCGGCGGACGCATCTCGATTGCCGATCTCTTCACTGCAGGCATCATTCCCGGACTGCTGCTGGCTGTGGCGCTGGGCATCACTGCCTATATC
>JAAZLP010000337.1 GCA_012799265.1 Phyllobacteriaceae bacterium
ATGAACGAGGTCAGCGGCGATGGAGATGCCGAATTGATGTCAGACGGCTCCATCGCCATCACCTTCGCCTATCACCACGGCGACGAAGCCATCCTCAAAGCTATCCGGCAGACTTTTTCAACGGCCTTGCTAGACGACGGCGTATTCTTCTGCGGCTGGCCGCAACACCCTCTGCACGATCCGTCTCAGCTGTTCCTGCGAAAACGGCTTGCTGATGACGTCATTGACGCCGAGCAGTTTCGCCCGCTGCAGGTTCTCGCGATTGGCATAGGCCGTCATCAGGATGACCGGCGTCATCGAGCGCTGCCCCAGCCGGGCGTCCCGCAGCACCTGCATGACACCCGCGCCGTTGATGTCGGGCATGTACCAATCCATCAGGACGAGACCAAACGGCGCCTCGAGCAGACTGAGGATCGCTTCTGCGCCACCCGCCGCCTGAACCACGTCCACGGCCCCGATCTGCCGGAGCAGGGTCGTGCAGATGGCGCGCGAATACGCGTCATCATCCACCACCAGTGCCCGGAAATGCAGGTCCATCGTCAGGTCCCGTTCAAATTCCGTTCATCTTGGGCCAAATTCCGACGGTGGTAATCGGGTTCTCTACGCACGTGACGACCCGTAGTCGGCCCGCGTTGCATCCGCGCAACATCCTGCAGGAAGTGCGACAAGCTGCCACATCCGCGCTTGCGGCTCACACGCCCGTGAGCTATCCAACCCGCGTTCGCAACGCCAACCGAGGGAGGCACACATGACCAAATTGCTGTCCCGCCGCTCGGGTCCTACCTGGCTTCATCACCGCCGCGGCTAATGCCCGGCAAGCGATGACCTTCGGCCCCATCCGGCCGGCGAACCTTCAACTCCAAACCTGACGTGCAAAATCCGGGTCGCTCTACGTCCTGATTCTGCTCATCTTTTTCAAAACAGAGGCCGGTCGGCATGCGCCCGCCGGAAAAACAAATGTCTTCGAACATCATCGAAGAGCGCAGCCTGATTCTGCGTCTCGAATTTTCAATCGCCGACGCCGTCCGCCATCGCGGCCTGCGCAGCGTCCTCGTCGCGGCCCTCAAGGCATGGTGGGATCAGCGGCCACCAAACTACGCCGATGTCCCTTCCTATCTGCGGGAAGACGTGGGCCTGCCACCTGAAAACGAGCCGCTGATATGGTACTCCTCGCCCCCGCTGGCCGCCGTTCCCAGTCTCCGGCACAGGAGACGACATTGATAATGAAGGGCGGCCGGGCACCCCCGGCCGCCGACTTCAACCCAAGTCCTGTTGTCTCCACTTGGCCAATCGTCTAGGAACGGGCCGAATTCCCAAGGGTCCGCCATGTCCGAAAAGACCAAGCTCATCAACGCTCGCCTGCCGCGCGGTTTCGAAGATCGCACGCCAGGCGAAATCGCCGCCGTCGGTGCCATGATCGACAAGATCAAGGCTGTCTATGAGCGCTATGGCTTCGATCCGGTGGAAACCCCGCTGTTCGAATATACCGAAACGCTCGGTAAATTCCTGCCGGACACCGACCGTCCGAACGCCGGTGTCTTCTCGCTGCAGGACGATGACGAGCAGTGGATGAGCCTCCGCTACGATCTCACCGCGCCACTCGCCCGCTATTTCGCCGAGAACTTTGAAACCCTGCCCAAGCCCTACCGCTCCTATCGGCAGGGCTATGTGTTCCGTAATGAGAAGCCGGGCCCGGGCCGCTTCCGCCAGTTCATGCAGTTCGACGCCGACACCGTCGGGGCGTCCGGCCCCGAGTCGGATGCTGAAATCTGCATGATGATGGCCGACGTGATGGATGCGCTGGGCCTCGAGGGCAAGTACGTCGTGCGCGTCAACAATCGCAAGGTTCTCGACGGCGTGCTCGCCACCGCTGGCGTCACCAGCGACGAGCAGAAACTCACCGTTCTGCGCGCCGTGGACAAGCTGGACAAGTTCGGCCCCGAAGGCGTGCGCCTGCTCCTCGGCGCTGGCCGCAAGGACGAGAGCGGCGATTTCACCAAGGGCGCCGGTCTCACCGAAGCCCAGATCGAACCGATCATCGCCTATACCGAAAGCGGTGTTCCTGCGCCCGGCGTGGAACGTGGCAGCAATGAGCATGTGATCGCCACCATCAACACCCTGACCGGCCTCATTGGCGGTTCCGAATCCGGTCTGGCTGGTGTTCAGGAACTAGCCTCCATCTTCGGTCTCGTCAGCGCTGCCGGTTTTGGCGGCAAGGTGATCCTTGACCCCTCCGTCGTGCGCGGCCTCGAATATTACACTGGCCCGGTTTTCGAGATTGAACTGACCTTCAAGGTCCAGAACGAGAAGGGCCAGGACGTGGTCTTTGGCTCCGTCGGCGGCGGTGGTCGTTATGACGGTCTCGTCTCCCGTTTCCGTCGCGAACCCGTTCCGGCCACAGGTTTTTCCATCGGCGTTTCGCGTCTTGCCAATGCGCTGAAGCTGACCGGCAATCTCGGCGCCACCGAGCCCGCTGGGCCTGTCGTGGTCCTCGTCATGGACAAGGACCAGACCCCGTCCTACCAGGCCATGGTCTCCGAACTGCGCAAGGCCGGCATCCGTGCCGAAATGTTCCTGGGCAATACCAAGAACTTCGGCAAACAGGTTGCCTACGCCGACAAGCGCAACTCCCCCGCCGTCATCATCGAAGGTAGCCAGGAGCGCGAGCAGGGCATGGTCCAGATCAAGGACCTGATCGCCGGTAAGCAGGCCGCCCAGGCCATCACCGACAACGCCGAATGGAAAGCCGCACGACCCGGCCAGTTCGAGGTCAAGCGTGAAGATCTGGTCTCTGCCATCCAGAAACTGCTGAGCGAGCAGGGCTGATGGACGTCGCTTCGCTGCAGATCGAAGGTGTGGCATGACCAACGCCGCCTATCGCCGTTCCCAGTTGGAGACGCTGGTTGAAGCCCAGGGCGGGTGCCGTGCCACGCCGCCACTCCTGCTGGCGGCAGCACCTTACTTCGATCTTGCGGGCGAGGAATTCGGTCGTCGCCTGCTGCTGACCACCGATGCGCTCGGCAATGAATATTGCCTCCGTCCCGATTTCACCCTGCCGATCGCCGAGGATTACATCGCCGAAGGCACGCGTGAGCCGGCTGCCTTTTCCTATCTCGGACCGATCTTCCGCCAGCGCGAAAATGGCCCGGCTGAGTTCGATCAGGCCGGCATTGAACTGCTGGCCCAGCCCGACGGCGATATCGCGCTGGATCAGGTGCTGACCTTTGCGCGCGCCGTGCTCTCGCTCTATGGCGTGACGCCCAATGTCCGCCTCGGTGGTGTCGGTCTTTTCGAAGCGCTGCTGCAGCAGGCAGACATGCCCGACGCCTGGCGCTCGCGCATTCGCCATCGCTTCGGTCATACCGCAGCCATGGATCGTCTGCTCACCCGGCTCGAAAAGTCCCCCGAACAGCCCCGCAGCGAACAGCCCAGCCGCGACGAACTCATCGAGGACGTGACCGCGCGCATGGTTTCTGCCGGCCTCAGCCTTTCCGAAGGGCGTACCCCGGCCGAAATCGCTGACCGCTATCTGGAGCAGCAGGCCCTCGACGCCGCGCATATCCCGCCGGCTACACTGAAGCTCCTCCGAGATTATCTCGCCATCAAGGGTGATGCTCTCTCCGCCCTGCGGCAGATCGAAGAGCTGGGCGAAAAGCATAAGCTCTTCCTTGGTGCGCCTATCCGCACCATTCGCCGACATCTAGACGGCCTGGGCGAAGCCCGCGTCTCCTTTGACGCCAGCTTCTCGCCGCGCCTCGATTATTACACCGGCATCGTCTTTGAAATGCGCGGGCAGGGGGACACGGTTCTGGCCTCCGGTGGCCAATATGATCGCCTGCTCGAACGTCTCGGCGCCAAGGCACCGATTGCTGCCTCCGGCTGCGCCCTCTGGGTCGACCGTCTTGAAGCGGAGTGGCCGAAATGACCTCCATCACGCTTGCCGTCCCCTCCAAGGGACGCCTTGAAGAAATGACCCGCGACTGGTTTGCCCAGCGCGGCCTTACCATCACCCGCCCCGGCGGCTCCCGATCCTATCTCGGCGCCATTGATGGCGTTCCGGACGTGACAGTGCGCTTCTACCCGGCCTCCGAGATTGCCCGCGAGCTCATGCGCGGCAATATCGATCTGGGCGTGACCGGTCGAGATCTCATCCACGAGACCAGCGAATCCGGCCCCGCTGCCGTCGACTTCGCCCACGATCTCGGTTTCGGCCATGCCGATGTCGTCGTCGCCGTGCCCGAGGCTTGGATCGACGTCACCCACATGCATGATCTGGCCGATGTCGCCTCCGATTTCCGCTCCCGTCACGGGCGCTGGATGCGCATCGCCACCAAGTACATCACCATCACCCGCCAGCATTTCGCCCGCGCCGGCATTGCGGAATACCGCATTGTCGAAAGCCTCGGCGCCACCGAAGCCGCTCCGGCTTCCGGCGTTGCCGATATTGTCGTCGACATCACCTCGACCGGCTCGACGCTGGCGGCCAATGGCCTGCGCGTGCTCGATGACGGCGTGATGCTGAAAAGCGAAGCCAACCTCATTGTCTCAAAGGTGGCTGACTGGTCGCAAGAACGCCGCGCCACCCTGGACGCCTTGCTGGCTCGCCTGGGGAACCGAGCGTGGAGCTAGCAGTCGTCCTCGTGATGGTTCTGATCGGCACGGGCGCCATTGTCTATGCCGGCATGCGCACGCCGACTGGCAAGGCGACCCGGTCTGATACGGATGGGGCCGCTCCCGTGGTCGCGCCGATGCAGAACGATGCGGACGGTGCTTCCGGAGATGGCTCTGCCGACGGCGGCGCAGCTTAACGCTCTGACCTGAACACCAGCCAGTTGGCTGCGGCCAGATTTGTCCCCATCCCGGCAATGCTTCCCGCGGCCACCGCGAGGGTCAGTGCGAGCGGGCTTTGCCCTGCCAGCGTGACAACCAGCGCGTAGGCCAGCCCGTTCATCGCCGCTCCGGGCAGCATGGCGAAGAGATAGCGCAGGAATTCCGCCCGCTTGCCGGTGCCCGACGTCCGGTCGGAGAAGGCAAAGTTGCGGTTGATCACCCAGGTCGTGAGCACGGCTGCCACAAAGGACACGAGCCGCCCCCAGAAGGGACCGAAAACCCCGCTGACAAGCAGCAGGACGCCCGCATCGACGAGAAAGCCGATTGCTCCGGCAACGGCAAAGGGCAGGATGCGTCTCTTCACTCGGCCATGACTTTCGGGCCAGCGATTTCGAGATAGCGCAGGCGCTTCGCTTCACGCCTTCCCGTGACCACGCTGTCGAGAATGACCGCAGTCGCTCCCAGGACGAGGCTTGCAACGAGCCCCAGGCCAGCCATGATTGCCGTCGGCAGGCGCGGTACGAGCCCGGTTTCGAAAAACTCGATGAAGACCGGAATTGCCAGCAGGATCGACACGATGGCCACGACCAGGCCCATGCTGAGATAGAGCTGGCGCGGCCGCTCCCGCGCAAAGAGGCGAATGATTGCTTCCAGGATCCGGAACCCGTCGCGTACCGTGCTCAGCTTGCTGCTCGACCCCTCCTGACGGCTGCCATAGGCCGTCGGGGCTTCCCCATAAGGAGCACGCAGTTCCAGCGCATGAATGGTGAGTTCGGTCTCGATCTCAAAACCCTTGGAGAGGGCAGGGAAGGATTTGACAAACCTCCGCGACAGAACGCGATAGCCGGACAACATGTCGGTAAAGCCGCGCCCGAACATATTGGCGACCGTACCCGTAAGGACACGATTGCCCAGCTTGTGGCCTGCCCGATATTCGCCGCCATCGCCAACGGGCACGCGCGTGCCGACCACCATGTCGAGCCCGTTGTCGAGCAATTGATCGACGAGCGCCCGGCTGGCCGTCGCATCATAGGTGCCGTCACCATCGGCCATCACATAAACATCGGCATCGACATCGGCGAACTGGCGCCGCACCACATTGCCTTTGCCGCGCTGGGGCACATGACGCACGATCGCTCCCGCCGCCCTTGCGGCCTCCGCCGTGCCGTCGGTCGAGGCATTGTCAAAAACATAGATCGTGGCCTCGGGAAGCGCCTTGCGGAAGCTCTCGACCACCGATGCCACAACGAGAACCTCGTTGAAGCATGGCAGGATCACCGCTACATGATTTCCCCGATACAGCCTGGTCACGCGCGCATTCCCCTCGTTCGGTCGACACTAGCTGCCCAATAGTCGAAAAAGTGTAACAGACGGCCATGCTCGACCCGCTGATCCTCCTCGCGCTCATGGGCGTCGGCATGTTTGCCGGCTTTGTCGATGCCATTGCCGGTGGCGGGGGGATGATCACCGTGCCTGCGCTTCTGGCTGCAGGGCTGCCACCGGTGGCGGCCCTTGGCACCAACAAGATGCAGTCGGTCGTCGGTACCTTTATGGCCGTGCTGACCTATTGGCGTCGCGGTTTCGTCGATCTACGCAGTCTCATTCCGCCCATCGCCGCGACCTTCGCGGGTAGCCTGCTGGGGGCCATGACGGTGAGTTCGGTCGACACTTCGCTCCTCAGCATCGCCGTGCCGGTCGCGCTGATCGGCATTGCGCTTTATTTCCTCTTCGCGCCAAAACTCAGCGACGCGGATAGCACCGCGCGCCTTGCCTTTGGCCCCTTCGTGCCGGTCATGGGCTTTGCCATCGGCTTTTACGACGGCATTTTCGGTCCCGGCACCGGGTCGTTCTTCACCATTGGTTTCGTGCTGCTGTTCGGGCTCGGTCTGACCCGCGCCACCGGAGCAACCAAGGCGCTGAATTTCACCTCCAACCTCGCGGCCCTCGCCATTTTCATACCGCAGGGGCACGTGGTCTGGCCTGTGGCGATCGCCATGGCTGTCGGGCAGTTAGCCGGCGGCTATATCGGTGCGCGCACGGGTATCCGCTATGGCGCAAAGCTCATACGCCCACTGGTCGTGGTCGTTTCGATTGCGCTGGCGATTAAGCTGCTTTTCTGGCCGTGACTATTCGGTGTCGAGGCCTGCGGCCGCCCGAAGCGCAGAATTGATGCGTTCCTGCCAGCCCGGCCCCTCATCCTGAAAGTGCTCAAGCACTGCTCGGTCGAGCCGCAGCGACACCAGTTCTTTGCCCTCCGGGGGTGTCGCTGATTTGGCGCTGGCAGATGGGGGCGGTTTGGTCGTGGCGCTCTTGAAGGCCGCTTCCGCCTGATCATAGGCGCTGCCGCGTCGTGGCGTTCTCATGCTGGCCTCTTTGTTCCTGTAATGCCGCACCCTATCTCCTGCCTCGGTACGAAAAAAGCCCCGGTGTTTCCACCGGGGCTTTCCACCAAGATCGTGACTGGGAAGAAACGATCCTGGAAGTCTTATGTCTTCCAGACGGCAAGGCCGTCCGGCAGGCGTCTGCCGCGCCCGCGCAGGGCCAGCAATTGGTCCAGCGCGGATTTAGCGCGTCGGGCCAATTGCGAGACGGCCCGTGAGCGAGAGAAATCTAAGGCGTCAGCCTTAGAAATCCATGCCGCCCATGACACCCATGCCGCCGCCCGGCATTGCCGGAGCTTCAGCCTTCGGAGCTTCCACAATGGTAGCTTCCGTGGTGATCAGGAGCGAAGCAACCGAAGCTGCGTCTTCCAAAGCGGTGCGGACGACCTTGACCGGGTCGATGACGCCGAGCTGAACCAGGTCGCCATATTCGCCGGTAGCAGCGTTGTAGCCGAACGAAGCAGCCGAGTTTTCGAGGATCTTGTCGACAACGACCGAACCTTCAGCACCAGCGTTGTTGGCAATGGTGCGAACCGGAGCCTGCAGGGCGCGACGGACGATAGCGATACCAGCGTCCTGATCCGGGTTTGCACCGGTTGCCTTGATGGCAGCCGAAGCGCGGAGCAGAGCAACACCACCACCCGGGACGATACCTTCTTCAACGGCAGCGCGGGTTGCGTTCAGAGCGTCATCAACGCGGTCCTTGCGTTCCTTGACTTCGACTTCGGTCGAGCCGCCAACGCGGATCACGGCAACGCCACCAGCGAGCTTCGCCAGACGTTCCTGCAGCTTTTCGCGATCGTAGTCCGAAGTGGTTTCTTCGATCTGCGCCTTGATCTGAGCAACGCGACCCTGGATGTCTTCTTCGGTGCCAGCACCGTCGACAATAGTGGTGTTTTCCTTGGTGATTTCGACGCGCTTTGCAGTGCCGAGCATGTCGAGGGTCACGTTCTCGAGCTTGATGCCGAGATCTTCAGCCAGAAGCTTGCCGCCCGTGAGGATGGCGATGTCTTCGAGCATGGCCTTTCGGCGGTCGCCGAAGCCCGGCGCCTTGACGGCCGCCGCGTTGAGCGTGCCGCGCAGCTTGTTGACGACGAGGGTTGCAAGGGCTTCGCCCTCGACCTCTTCGCTGAGGA
>JAAZLP010000338.1 GCA_012799265.1 Phyllobacteriaceae bacterium
ATCTGATGCTCTCGATCATGGAGACCAGTCCTGCCGAAGAACGCGACCGCACCTCTGCCCTGCTGCCGACCACGCAATCCGCCGGTAACGCGCTTGGTGCCGCGCTGGCAGGCGTCGCCGCCAATGCCGCCGGCTACCCGCAGGCGACAGAAAACGACGCCATCCTTGCCGCCGTCACCCCGCTTTTCCTCCTGGCCATCGGCTACGCGGTTCTGTCCTTCCTCGCGGCCCTGCAGACGGTCCATCTGGCCAAGTCCGCCACGCTGAGTGGCTTTGCTGAGGAATAAGAAAAAGCCCCGGATCGCTCCGGGGCTTTTTGTCTGGGCTCAGCCCTGTTCCAGCCACCGCACCTGTTCAGGCGTCAGCTGGATTTCAAAGGCCCGCAGGCTATCCTCCAGCTCCACCAGACGACGCGGCCCGATCAGCGGCACGCTGGGGAACGGCTGCGCCAGAACATAGGCCAGCGCCACATGGATCGGTGAGAGGCCGAGCTGGTTGGCCAGCTCGATGGCCCGGTCACGGCGGCCAAAGTTCTGGTCATTGTACCAGACGCGAACCATCTCCTCGTTGTCACGCTTGTCCCGACCCGCAAGGTCGGTGAAGAACCCGCGCGCCTGGCTCGACCAGGAGAAATTGGTGATCTGGCGATCTGTCAGCCACTGCTTGAAGTCCGGCGTCGAGGCGGTGATGCAGCCATCCCAGATCGGGTCCAGCATTTCGGCGAGGGCAAAGTTGTTGCTCATCGCCTGCGGCCTGGTCTTGCCCGTGCGCTCGGCATAGGCGATGGCCTCGTCAAAGCGTTCACGCGTCCAGTTCGACCCGCCAAAGGGCCCGCGGATGCGCCCGGCCTTCACCTCGGCATCCATGGCATCGACGAACTCGCCCACCGGCACGTCGAGATTGTCCCGGTGCATGAAATAGACGTCGACATAGTCGGTCTGAAGCCGATCCAGCGATTGGGTCAGTTGCTTGCCGATGACATCCGGATAGCAGAGGGGCGAGTGCGCGCCCTTGCCGATGACGACAGCCTCTTCGCGCACGCCGCGATTGCGCTGCCAATCGCCAAAGAGCTTTTCGGTATAGCCCCCGCCATAGACAAAGGCGGTGTCAAAGATATTGCCGCCTTTTTCCCAGAAGGCATCGAGCAGGATCGCGCCCGAGGCAAAGCTCCGGAAATCCTCAAAGCCCATGGCCACAGCCGATGCCTGCTTGGAAAGGCCCGGAATGCTGCGCTTGGGAATGATCCCCGTATTCGGGCCAAGCTTGCGGTTATCCAGCGTCGTGACCCGCTTGGCCGCAGACTCGACGGAAAACTCGATCCCGGCATCCCGGCGCCACGTGTCGAGCACGCGGGCATTGCCGAGGCTATCCGCCCAGCCCATGCCTGGCGAGGCGAATTCCTGCCGCTTCTCGAGGATGGCGAGCGAGGCCGCATCGACCTCGAATGAATAGACATGCGCCGTTTCCTGAACGCTCAGCGTTTCGGTCTTTCCGCCCTTGATGACGTCAATGCGCCCCAGGCCCTGATCCCGATTTCCATTGGCGAACCAGAAGTCGGGCACCTCAATCCGCCCATCCGAGCCGTGTATGCGGAGCACATTGTCGAGATTGATCATGACCGCACAGGAGACCTGCGCCACGATCCCGTTCTGGAAGGTCAGGATCGCCGCCGCCCAGTCGTCGGTGCCCTCATCATTGAGCTTGGCCGTGCCGCGCACCTTGACCGGATCGGCAAAGGGCTTGCCCATGGTCGCCCCGGCGATGAGACGGGCCATG
>JAAZLP010000339.1 GCA_012799265.1 Phyllobacteriaceae bacterium
AACGCTATTGTGGTGCCGCATGACATTGATCCCTTGCTCGTGTCCAAAACGCTGCCAAACGTTCAAAACACAGTAGAATCAATGTCATGCAGCTTGTCTACAAATCTAAACCGGACACCAGTGGGTCAAGCCCGAGCATGACGGCTGGTGGGTGGGGGCGAGCCGAGGCCGGAACACAGGTTTGGATCAGAGGCGAGTGGTCCTCGGGTCAAGCCCGAGGACGGGATCGGGGGTGGGGGTAGGTCCCCGGATGGCGTCTTGGAATAGAGGTAGCTAGTCCGCCATTCGAGCGTAGCTCTCATGGCCTGCTCGGCTAAAATCCCTCCACTGGAGGGATTTGCCCTGCGGGACGCCTCTCAGCCTCTGGTATCAAACCCGACCCAGATGGTGATGGTTTCGCCGCCGAGATAGGGGACGGTGACGTTTTCGACGACCTTGACGAATTCGGCGCTCTGGGCTGGCGGGGTCAGGGCGACGGGGAGTGTGTACTTTTCCGAGAAAATGGCCTGGCCGTCGCGTTCGATGGCGAAGCGGACCGGGGCGTTGACCGAGGTCTGGTTGCCGGCAGGGCCGAGCAGGACGCGGCCGGACACGCCCATATTGACCGTGATTTGGCCATTAGCGACGACGCAGTTGCGCGTCGCCTCGTCGATGACGCCCTGATATTGCAGCGCGCTGGCATTGCCGACCGGACCGCGACCATAATTGTACATGGCTTCGCCGCCCATGCGGATCTTGATCGGCGGGCATTCGGTGGCGATGACCGGCAGCGCATTGGTCTGCGCCTGGGCGACGGCCTGCGGCGTTGCCGTGGCGTTCTGCAGATTGGCATTGGCGGTCGGGGTGCCGCCACCCATCAGGCCGCCCATGGAGCAGCCTGCCAGAAGCGTGGCAAGGCCGGCGAGTGCTGCGAGACGGGGCAGAGTGTGCGCTGTCAGGGTCATTGTGGGGGGCTCCTGGCGACTAGGCTGCTGCGGCTTCAAGAGCCATGAGAATAGCGGGCGCGCCGCTGGCATTCACGCCGGGCGCATCCTCGACGAAAACGGCGTCTGCAACGCCATCCCGAATGATCATGGCCGCGCGGGCATAGCGTGTGCCCATGCCGAAGGCCGAGAAATCCTTGTCGATGCCAAGGGCCTTCGCCAGTTCCGCATTGCCGTCAGCGATGAAGGCGACGTCGTTGAGGGCGCCGGAAGCTTCGGCCCAGGCCTTCATGACGTGCTGGTCATTGACCGAGGCGCAGACGATCTTGTCGACGCCAGCATCACGGAGCTTGGCCGCATTGGCGACGAAGCCCGGCAGGTGATTGACATGACAGGTGGGAGTGAAGGCACCGGGAACGGTGAAAAGGACCACGACGCCCTGCCCCAGAACTGCATCGCTGGTGGTGTTTTCGACGCCAGATGCCGTCACCAGCGTGATCCCGACGGAGGGAACCGGATTGCCGCGCTCAATCATAGAAGGAATTCGTCCCATACTCGACGGCGCGAGCCGCCTACTCCAAACTCGACTTAACGCCGTGCCGGTTTATCTACCGGCTTCGGCAGCCTCTGCGACTGAACCCGCTTCTACGGCGCGGTTCACCACATAGGCCCCCATATCGGTCATGAATGTCACTTCGACATCCAGTCCATCGAGGGCACTATTGTCGCTTTTCCCCAGAATGGGAAGCACGACTAGGTTTGATTGCGGGCTTTTTTGCGGCGCGCCAAAGACGAGGCCATCGCCATTGGTGGCGACGATGACGCTATCGGGGTCAAGCAAGGCAGCGTCGACCTCGACGGAGACAGCCTTGCCGTCGGCCATTGCCTCGACAGAGCCGACGGGATCGGCGCCCTCGGTCCAGTCGATAGGCACCTCGGCAAGGGCCTGACGGATGCGGAGCTGATTGGGGCTATCGGGGGCATCGTCCGTCAGCGGCAGGGAGAGGTTTACCTGCGCCGGGATGCAGATTTCCGAGCAGATGCCGAGCGTCGCCTTGAGATCGAGCGTGGCGTCGGCGCTGCCCGTCACCTCAAGGGGGAGAATGGTGGGGCCATAATAGACATAGTCGAGCTTGCCGCTCTTGGTCTCGCGCTGGGGATAGGGCCAGAGCAGGCGATGGGCGGAGACGCCGGTAGAGGCGGAAGCGTCGAGGCTGATCGGCAGGCCGGTTTCGCCCGGCACGCGCCAATAGGTCTTGGTGGTCTCCGGCATGTCGATTTCGAGCGCCAGCATGGCCTTGCCGTCGGCGGAGAGGGTTCCGGCGCTGATCATGCGGATGGAGACGCCGGGCGCCACTTCCTGCCATGGCGTTTCGCCCGCCTGTGCACTGGCACCGGCGAGGACAGCAAGGGCGGCGATGGCGATCCGAATGGTCATGACCAAGGCATTAGCGCAGCCAAAGGTGAAGGAATAGTCGCTTCGGCTTCATCCCTTCGTGAACCGCCTCCGGGGTTTAATGCGGCCCCTTGCCTTGGCATCAGGAGCGACGCGGCCTACATTTGACCCATGAATACGCTCGAAGGACAATTCCTGATCGCCATGCCCGATATGCCGGATGAACGCTTTGCGGAAAGCGTCATCCTGGTGGTGGGTCACGGCCAGGAAGGCGCCATGGGCCTCGTGGTCAACCACGAGCTGGCCAATCTGCGCTTTTCCGACATTCTCGATGAACTGGACCTGGGCGACCCGGATGCGGTCATCCGCCTGCCCGATGCGATCCGTGACCGTGCGGTGATGCGCGGCGGGCCGGTGGAAAAGAGCCGCGGCTTTGTTCTTCACACCGGCGATTATCACAGCGGCAATACCTACAAGGTCACCGAGGATCTCGGGCTGACTGCGACGCTGGATGTGCTCAAGGCCATGGCCTTTGGCCCGGCACCAAGGGCATCGCTCTTTGCGCTCGGCTGCTGCGGCTGGAGCGAGGGGCAACTGGAAGACGAGATCAGCGCCAATGGCTGGCTGACAGCGCCGTTCAATCGGGAGCTTCTGTTCGAGGTGCCGGTGGAAGACCGCTACGAGCATGCGCTCGCAAGTCTTCACATCACGCGGGCGACGCTGAGCTCAACGCCGGGTCACGCCTAGCCTATTTTCCCAGCTGCGCCGCCAGCTTCTTGCCCAGTTCCGGACCAGTCATGGCCGCGCCAAAGGCGAAGCCCTGGGCGTAGCGGCAATTGAGCTGGCGCAGGCGCTCCATTTCATCGAGCGATTCCACACCCTCGGCGATGACCATGAGGTCAAGATCGGCCGCGAGCGCGACGATGGACCGGATGATCGGCGCCTGGGTATGGGCGATGCCGGAATCGGTGCCCATGCGGACGAAGGGTGCCGGAATCTTGATCGTGTCGATGGGGAAGCGATGGAGATAGCTCAGCGATGAATGGCCGGTGCCGAAATCATCAAGGGCGATGCCCAAGCCCATATTGCGGAGGGCTTCGAGCATATAGGCCGAATGCTCGGGATTGTTCATCACCTGGCTCTCGGTGATCTCGAGCTTGAGATGGCCGGCGAGCACGCGATCCTGCGCCACGAGATTGCGCATGTCAGCGAGCAGGGTTTCGGTCGCGAGCTGGGTCGGCGAGAGATTGACGGAGATGAAAAAGCTTTCCGGCAGGCCCATTGTCGTCAGCCAGTCGCGCGCCTGAGCGGCGGACTGCTCGAAGGCCAAGCGGCCAAGCTTCTCGATCTGGCCGGAGCGCTCGGCCAGCGGGACGAATTCGTCGGGCGTGACGATGCCGCGGGTCGGGTGGTTCCAGCGCATCAGCGCTTCGGCGCCGATGATCTGGCCGTTGGTGATGTCCATGACGGGCTGGAACTGGACGTGCAGTTCGCCCTGCTTCATGCCGCGTTCGAGATCTTCCTCGCTGGCCTTGTTGTAGGACGCCGTCGAGCGGGCCGAGGCACGATAGGCTTCGATGCGGTCGCCGCCAAGGCGCTTGGCGTAATACATGGCCAGTTCGGCATCGCGCAGCACGTCGGCGGCGCTGGAGGGATTGCTGTCATAGATGGTGACACCGATGGAGGCGGTCAGCATCAGGTCGCGGTCGCCGAAATTGAAGGGTGACTTCAAAGCCTTGCGGATGTGTTCGGCGGTCTCGGCGATCTTGGCGGCAGCCTGTTCGGAGGCGAGGATCACGGCAAACTGGTCGCCGGTGACGCGGGCCACGGTGTCCAGCGGGCGCATGATGCGCGAGATGCGGCGGGAAATGGCGAGGAGGACCGAGTCGGCGGCGGATTTGCCGATGCGCTCTTCGAGCTCCATGAAGCGGTCGATGTCGATGAGGAAGACGGCCGGCTTGGTGCCACCGGGGGCGCGGGCGCGCACCAGGGCGCGTTCCAGACGATCAAGGAAGAGCTGGCGATTGGGTAGACCCGTGAGGCTATCGTGAACGGCGTCGTGGAGGAGACGTTCGCGGGCGGCGCGATCTTCGGTGACGTCCTGGAGCGTACCGACGATGCGGTTGACCTGGCCGTCGCCACCAAGGACAGGCTTCACGCGCATGCGGAAGGTGCGATAGCTGCCGTCGTGGCCGGCAACGCGCATATCGGCGGAGACCTTGCCGCGGCGCAGTTCGACCAGCGTGTCAAAGGCCGTGCGGAAGCGGTCGCGATCATCGGGGTGGACACGATCGAGCCAACGCTTGATGGCGCCGCGCAGGGCGCCGCGCTTTTCACCGAGGCGGGTCGCCAATTCATCGCTGACGGTGACGCGGTCGCGCTCGATATTCCAGTCGAAGACGAAGTCGCCTGAGCCGGTCAGCGCGAGCGCGCGGCGTTCGACTTCGCTCAGGGTGCCGATGGTCACCTGACCTTCGGAGAAGGCGTGCTGCACCGCGGTGAAGCCGAGCAGCATGACGATGAGAACGAGGCCGCCGGCGACGGCGGGCTGGGCGACGTCATTGCTGACCTGACCGGAAATCACCAGCCAGGAGTAGAAGAGCCAGGCGATGAAGATGATCCAGGTCGGGACCAGCAGCACGGCGCGATCATAGCCACGCAGGGCGAGCAGCAGGATCAGGAAGAAGCCGGAGAGGCCGAGCAGCGCCAGCACCAGACGCGAAATGGTCGAAGCAATCTCGGGCTGGAAGAAGGCGAAGCCGAAGAGCGCCAGAAACAGCGCCGCGAGCCCAAGCGCGAGATGGACGAAGCGCAAGTGCCATCGGTGAAGATTGAGATAGATGAAGAGGAAGCCGGCAAGGGTTGTGGCGAGGCCCGCCTCCGCCGCGGCTCGCAGGGGTTGCACGCCGCTGGCCGAGAGGCCGAGCAGGCGCCCGAGAAGGCCAAAATCAACGAGCAGATAGGCCAGCACCGCCCAGGCGAAAGCCGCTGTCGCGGGAAAGACGCCCCTGCCCTTCACCACGAACATGATGGTGAGGAAGACTGCCGCCAGCGAGGCGACGCCGAGTACCACGCCGCGGAAAAGCGTGAAGGCATTGATATAGTCGCGATAGGCACCCGGCTCCCAGAGATAGAGCTCGGGCAGCTTGTCGCTGGCAAGTTCGGCCACCACGGTCATGGTGGCGCCTGGGTCGAGCGTGACCTGAAAAACATCAGCTTCCGGATCGGAAAGGCGTTCCGGGCGGATGCCGGCGCTTGGGGTCACCGCCGTGATGCGGGAGCCACCGAGATCGGGCAGGAAGACGCCGGAGCCTGGCAGGCGGAAGAAGGGTGCCACGAGCAGGCGCTCAATCTGCTGATCGCTGTCATTGCGCAGTGCGATCAGGCCGAAAAAGGTGGAAGCGCCGGGTTGGGTCGAGAGCACCTCGATGCGGCGGATGATGCCGTCCGCGTCCGGGGCGGTCGACAGCTGCACGCGCCCATCCGGCCCGGCGACGATCTCGATGACCTCGGACAGATTGACCGCATTGACGTCCTCGGGGACGGAAATGACCTCGAAGCCCTTGGCGGGAACAAGTCCGAACAACGCGAACGTGAGGCAGATCGCGAGTGCAATAAAGTGACGCATCAGTAGCAGCTAGATCCTGCGCTAGGCTTCATTGTGGCGGCGACAGGGAAACTGCGAAACCCTGACTAACCTTGGTCCTCCAGCGGAGTGGTAACTTGGTACGGGAGAATGGGTATCGCCACAAGCGCCAGCTTGCGTGTCATTCCTGCAACAGATCGGCGCACATGCCCGGCCCGCCTCGGGTTGCGAGGGTTAAAATCTACTTAATTTACAGTGGGTAATCGCTAGGCGACGCGATTATGGCCAGCTGAGCGACGGAAAATCTCCCAGCGTTCGCGGGTGAGACCCATCAGCACATGGTCCTCCCAGCGACCGTCGATCTGCAGATAGTGCTTGGCAAAGCCCTCTTCGACGAAGCCGTTCTTTTCCAGAACGCGGCGCGAAGGCTGGTTGCCGGGGAGGAAGGCTGCGTGGATGCGGTGGAGGTCAAGGGTGTCGAAAACGAAGGGAACGGCTAGGCCGACTGCTTCACTCATCAGGCCCCTACCCGCATAGGGCTGGCCCATCCAATAGCCGAGATTGACGCTCTGGGCGGCGCGGCGGCGGATATTGGAGAGGGTGATGCCGCCGACGAGGACTTCCTTGTCGCCTTCATGGATGAAGGCAAAGAAGGTGTAGTCGGTCCCCTCCTCTGCCTCTTCGCGGGCGCGACGCACGCGCAGGGAATAGACGCGGCGGGTGAGGTCGAGTTCGGTCCAGCGGGGCTCGAAGGGCCGCAGAAAGTCCATGCTGGCGCGGCGGAGGGACTGCCAGGCCTCGAAATCCTTCATCTGCGGCAGGCGCAGCAGGATATGTTGCCCGCGAAGGACGATGAGAGGCGCTGGCGAGGACCAGGGCCAGGCCATCGGACTACCGCTGCAGCGTCTCGCCGATGCTCTCGACATCGGCAAGATTATCGATCGGACCGATACCGGCGAGGGTCGGCGAACCGGATGTGAAAATCTGCTCGGCAACGTCGCGCACGCGCTGGGCGGTGATGCGATTGATGCGCTCCACCGTTTCCTGCATGGGGATCGGGCGACCCCAGAGGATCTGCTGGCGGGCCAACTGACCGGCGCGAGC
>JAAZLP010000340.1 GCA_012799265.1 Phyllobacteriaceae bacterium
GCCAGCGCGTGATGATCATCACCGGCTATGGCTCGACCGAGACGGCGCCCTTCGCTTTCACGACGACCTGGCCGGTCGAAGAAGCGGGGCATATCGGCCTGCCGGCAGCGGGCATGGAAGTGAAGCTCGTGCCCAATGGGGACAAGACCGAACTCCGGCTCAAGGGACCCAATGTCACCCCCGGCTATTGGCGGGATACGGAAAAGACCGCAGAGGCTTTTGACGAAGAGGGTTTTTACAAGATCGGTGACGCCGTGCGCTTCGCTGATCCGGATGATCTCGGAAAGGGGCTGGTTTTTGATGGCCGCGTCACCGAGGACTTCAAACTCTCGACGGGTACCTGGGTCAATTTTTCAGCTGTGCGCGCCAGCGTGATCCGCGCCTGTGCACCCCTGGTGCGGGATGTCGTGCTGACCGGCCTTGACCGCAATTATATCGGCGCCCTGATTTTCCCCGATCTCGAAGCCTGTGCGCGTCTGGCCGGGCTGCCGTTAGATACGGCGGCGGAAGCGCTTCTGGCGCATCCGGTCGTGCGACAGAAGTTTGCCGATTGCCTCGAAGGCCTCGCCCAGCAGGCGACGGGAAGCTCCAATCAGGTGGCACGCGCTCTCGTGATGTCGGCTCTGCCGGACATCGACAAGGGCGAGGTCACGGACAAGGGGTCGATCAATCAGCGGGCTGTTCTGGCGCATCGCGCCGAATTGGTATCAGCGCTTTACGCTGACACGCCCGGCCCGGACATCATTATCTGCCTGCGGAAAGGCACCCGACCATGAGCAAGGGCCTTCGCCTTACCTTCGATGACGCCTGGCTGCTCGGCGGTGCAAGGACGCCCTTTGTCGATTACCGCGGCGCCTTTGCAGAAATCTCGCCAATTGATCTCGGTATCAAGGCGGCGCGGGCCGCCATCGAAAAAACCGGCGTCAAGGCCGCCGATATCGGCCACACCATCGCCGGCTCCATGGCCCAGGCGTCATTCGATGCCTATGTCACCCCGCGCCATATCGGGCTTTATGCCGGCGCGCCGATCGAGGCGCCGGCTCATCTGGTGCAGCGCATCTGCGGCACAGGACTCGAAGTCATTTCCCAGGCAGCCGACAGCGTCTCACTCGGCCGCGTGGACCTGACCCTTGCGGCTGGTTGCGAGAGCATGAGCCGCAATCCCATCGCCGCCTATACGCATCGCAACGGCTTCACCATGGGCAAGGTCGAGTTCAAGGACTTCCTTTGGGAAGCGCTTTATGACCCGGCCGGTTGCGTCAATATGGGGGACACGGCGGAAAACCTCGCGAAACAGTACAATATATCCCGCGAGCGCGTGGACCGCTTTGCCGAGCGCAGTTTCAATCGCGCCATCGCTGCGCGCGATGCCGGGATCCTCGCCGAGGAAATCGTCGCCGTGACTTCGGAAATCTTCGAGGCGGAAGGGATCGAGAAGCGTTCGCTCAAGCTGCCGCGCGGTGTCGAGAGTGTCGACACCGATAGCCATATCAGGCCATCGCCCTATGACGTGCTCGCCAAGCTGCGCCCTGCTTTTGGCGGTGTCCAGACCGGCGGTAATTCCTCGGCCATTGTCGATGGGGCGGGCGCCGTGCTGGTGTCGTCTGCCGCCTATGCCAAGGCCAATGGACATAAGCCTTTGGCTCGCATTCTCGCCAGCGCTTCAGTCGGCGTGCCGCCCCAGATCATGGGCATCGGCCCCGCTCCGGCCATCCGGGCCGTTCTGGAGGCAGCAGGCATGCGGCTCGATCAGATTGATCGGGTGGAAATCAACGAAGCCTTCGGCGCGCAGATCCTCGCCTGCGTCGACGAACTCGGGCTCGATGAAGACAAGCTCAACGTCAATGGCGGCGCCATTGCCATTGGTCATCCGCTCGGCGTCACGGGCATTCGTCTTGGGCTGACGCTGGCGCTTGAACTGAAGCGCTCCGGCACGCGCTATGGCATTGCCTCCGCCTGCATTGGTGGCGGGCAGGGCATCGCGCTCCTCATTGAAAACCCAGAGGCAGCCTGATGGATATTTCCGGCAAGAGCGTCTTCATCACAGGCGGGGCATCCGGCCTCGGCGCCGCGACAGCAAAGGCCTTGGCTGCACTTGGCGCACGGCCGGCGATTTTCGACCGGGATGTCGACAAGGGCGAGGCAGTTGCCGCTGATCTGGGCGGGCGGTTTTTCGCTGTGGACGTGTCAGACGCGGCGAGTGCGGAGACTGCGGTGACGGCGGCGGTCGAGGCGATAGGCGCGCCAGCCGTGCTGGTCAATTGCGCCGGCATTGGCACGGCCTCGCGTATTGTGGGGCGCGACGGGCCGATGCCGCTCGATGCCTTCTCGCGGGTGATCAATGTCAATCTCGTCGGCAGCTTCAACATGATGCGTCTCTGCGCCCATGCCATGTCGCTTGCAGAGCCGGACGAGAATGGTCAGCGCGGCGTGATCATTTCGACGGCATCGGTCGCGGCTTTTGATGGGCAGATCGGCCAGGCCGCCTATGCCGCATCGAAGGGTGGGATCGTGTCGCTGACCCTGCCGGCGGCGCGCGAATTTGCCCGCTTCGGCATACGCGTCCTGGCTATTGCGCCGGGGCTTTTTCTCACCCCCCTGCTCGCAGAATTGCCCCAGGACGTCCAGGATGGGCTGGCCTCATCCATCCCCAATCCGCCCCGCCTCGGCAGGCCGGATGAGTTTGCCGCGCTGGTTCGATCC
Organism: Phyllobacteriaceae bacterium; assembly: GCA_012799265.1. Lineage (GTDB taxonomy): Bacteria > Pseudomonadota > Alphaproteobacteria > Rhizobiales > Devosiaceae > Devosia. The sequence goes on from JAAZLP010000340.1 coordinate 2,704, forward strand.
ATGGTCCAAAACGACTATCTCAACGGCGAAGTTGTGCGCCTCGACGGCGCGCTGCGCATGGCGGCGAAATAGGAGCGACAATGTTCAGCCATACCATCAAGGTTGAGATCCAGTTTGGCGATTGCGACCCCGCCGGCATCGTCTACTACCCCAACTATTTCCGCTTTTTCGACAATGCCACGGCGGCAATGCTGTCTGCCGCCTTCGGCATGCACAAGCGCAATTGGCTCGATCACTATGGCATCGCCGGCATTCCGATGGTCGATACCGGGGCGCGCTTCATCCGTCCCTCCAGCTTCGGCGATGTGGTCGAAATCC
>JAAZLP010000018.1 GCA_012799265.1 Phyllobacteriaceae bacterium
CCCGCACGGCAGACCTCTCGGATGACATCGCTGCCCGCCACTATGTGGTGACCGCGATGACCGAGGAAATGCTGGCCGAATATGACGGGGACATTCCAGCCGAGCTCGAAGAGATTTTCGTCTATCTCAGCGATCAGAACGTGGCGCTGGCCCGGCAGGCGGCGCGCGGCGTCATGGCTGCCTTCGCCGGCTCCCATACCGGCACGCTAACCCTTCCGCAAGCGGAACAGCCCGAGGCCTTGTCGCTCCCGGCGGCCTAGAAGCGGAACTGCTCGCTCAGGACGCGTTCCTCGAGGCTCGTCCCGGGATCAAACAGTAGCGTCACGCCGCTGCTGCGGTCTTCGCGCACGGTCACTTCCCGCACGTTCTGGAATTCAACATTATCCGCAACCGCACTCACGGGGCGCTTCGCAGGTTCGCGGGTGATGAATTTCACCTCCGCCCGATTGGTGAGAATGGCGCCGCGCCAGCGACGCGGGCGGAAGGGCGAGATTGGCGTCAGTGCCAGAAGGTGGGCTTCGATAGGCAGGATAGGGCCGTGCGCCGAAAGATTGTAGGCGGTCGATCCGGCAGGTGTCGCGAGCAGCGCGCCGTCACAGATCAGTTCCTCAAGCCGTACTTCACCATCGACGAGAATTTGCAGCTTTGCCGCCTGATAGCTGGCGCGGAAAAGAGACACTTCGTTGATGGCCAGGGCACTTCTGGTTTTGCCCTCGCCGTCCAGCACGGTCATCGACAGCGGGTAGATACGGGTGCGCTGCGCGGCGAGAAGCCGCTGCACCAGATCGTCCTCGTCGAACTCATTCATCATGAACCCGACAGTGCCGAAATTCATGCCATAGACCGGCTTGTCTGTGCCCATCACCCTGTGCAGGGTCTGCAGCATCAGCCCGTCGCCGCCCAGGGCCACGACGAAATCGGCCTCGTCGATATTACTCTCGCCATAGCGCGAGCGCAGTTCTGCCGCCGCCTTGTCCGCAGCATCCGTATTATTGGTGACGAAACAGATCCGGATCTGGCTGGACAAAATGCTCTCCCTGAACAGGCGATTGCCTAGCATGCGAAATCGTTCCGGACCATCCTGCGAAGGTGTGAAGGCTGTGGCCGGCCAAAGCTTCGCTGCAGCGCTAATTGTCGACCAGCCGCGCCGTGCTATAGTCTATCTCCATCGAGGCGAGCCAAGCCGTAATGGTCGAGACCGGCAAAGCAGAGGCTGGCGTATCGAAAATCCTGGTGCTGGAAAGCTCGGCGCCGGGGAGGCGGATTGTTTTCGGTCGGAAAGGTCAACTTGCCATTAAGCGTGGCGTCGACATTTTCGGTGCTCTATTCCTGACGCTAATCCTCGCGCCGGTCCTTATGGTGATCGCTTTACTGGTCAGATTGACAAGCGCCGGTCCCGTTTTCTTCTATCAGCAGCGCGAAGGGCAGGGTGGACGGCTCTTTCTCGCCTATAAGTTCCGCACCGTCTTCCATGACAGGGCGGACCAAAGCGGGCTGGTGCAGACGATAGAAGGCGACGGTCGCGTAACGCGGCTGGGAAAATTCCTGCGGCGGAGCGGTCTTGATGAGCTGCCGCAGTTGTTCAATGTCCTTCGTGGCGACATGTCTCTCGTCGGTCCAAGACCCCATGTTCCCGGTATGATTGCAGCAGGGCGCCCCTACCGCGACCTTGTCCCCGAATACGATCAACGCCTCCTCATGCGGCCCGGCATCACGGGCTGGGCACAGGTCAACGGCCTCCGCGGTCCAACCACTGCTGAGACCACTGCCCGTCAGCGGATCGAATACGACCTTGCCTATATCGACAATTTCTCCCTGCTCTTCGATTTCAGGATCCTGCTGCTTACGCTCTGGACAGGTTTTCGATCTCTCTCTTGACGGCGACATGCGCAGGCGGTGATGTCTGGACACCACCAGAACGGGACCCACGCCTTGACCTATCTCGTCACCGGAGCGGCCGGGTTCATCGGCTATCACCTCTGCCGCCGCCTGCTCGAAGCGGGTCACGAGGTGACTGGCTTTGATGGCATGACGGAATATTACGACCCGCGGCTGAAGCGCGGGCGGCTGGCCCAGCTCCAGGGTTTTGAGGGCTTCACCTTCGTGCAGGGCATGCTGGAGGAAGCCGAAACGCTGAAGAGCCTCGTCGCGGACACCAGGCCCGACGTTGTGGTTCATCTGGCTGCCCAGGCCGGCGTCCGCTACAGCATCGAGCATCCCCAGTCCTACATCTCCTCAAATCTGGTCGGCACCGCGAACCTCCTCGAAGCACTGCGCGCCACTCCACCCAGGCATCTGCTCTTTGCCTCAACCAGCTCAGTCTATGGCGGCAACGAGAAAGTGCCCTTTGCCGAGATCGATCGTGCGGACGGCCCGGTCTCCCTCTATGCGGCCACCAAGAAGGCCGGGGAGGCAATGACGCATTCCTACGCCCATCTCTGGTCGATCCCCACGACCTGCTTCCGTTTCTTCACCGTCTATGGACCCTGGGGCCGCCCCGACATGGCGCCGATAAAATTCGCCAGCGCCATCGATGAGGGCCGCCCGATCGACATCTATGGTCAGGGCAAGATGCAGCGCGACTTCACCTATGTCGATGATCTGGTGGATGCCGTCATCCGCCTGGCCGATCGCCCTCCGATCATGGGTGAAAAAGTCAGTGCGCAGGATTCGCTATCGTCCGTAGCGCCTTGGCGCAGCGTCAATATCGCTGGTGGCCGCATGGTCGAGCTGATGGATTTCATCGAGACGCTGGAAGCGGCCCTGGGCAAAAAAGCCATCAGGAATTTTCTACCCATGCAGCCGGGGGATGTGGTCCGGACCCAGGCCGATTCCAGCCTTCTCATGGCACTGGTCGGTGCGATCCCCCAAACCGACATCTCTGTCGGCGTGCCGGCCTTTGTCGACTGGTATCGCAAGGTCTATGCGCCCATGGGGCTGGCACCCTTCTGAGCCATTTATCCCCGCCGATCCTGCCCTGCCTATTCTTCCCGCATCAAACGGGGAGAAGGCCATGTCCGACATTTTTCAGCATCATGCAACTGATCTGGCGGGTCCCGCCGGCGGCGCATTCTCGATTACCCCAAGTGACAGCACCGAGTTCACCCAGCCAACGCGCGCGATCTATGTCGGCGGCGCGGGTAGCCTCAGCGTCGACATGCTGCTGGGTGGCACAGTCACTCTGTCAGGCATTCCCGGCGGCACGCTCCTGCCGCTGCGCGCGCTGCGCGTCCGCGAGGCGAGCACGGTGACCGCGATTGTAGGGCTCTACTGATGCAGTTCGGTCTGTCGATTGGGACCGTCGACGCACGCGCTCCAGCTGGTAGTGAGGGCGCCTTGCTCGATGCGGATTTTGCCAATGACCGCTTCAGCTACGCCGGCAACAGCCTGCCAGGATTGGCGGCGTTCCGCACAGCGATCGGCGGAACCAATGCGCCAGGTGGAGAGCTGCTGATCGGTCCGCATCTCGCCGAAAACGCTACCGAGCTGATCGCCAATGGCGACTTTTCCGAAGGCGTGGGCGACTGGCAGACAAATGGCGGCGCCCTCGCCATCGTCGATGGCGCGCTGCAGGCAACGGGCATCGGCGGCAAGACCAGCGCGTCGGCACAGTCGTCGACATGGAGGAATTCTCGCCGCGGCGTGCCGCTGCCCCAGATTGTGAGGGTTTTCTCGCCCCGCAGTTTTGCGTCATGCGCCTTCTGGATTAGAGCAGGGAGAACGTGGCCTGACACAGGATCGAAATTATCGCCGGGGCCATAAAGGTTCGCTGGCATCGCCGCGATATAGTCGCGACCATACTGGCGCCGATAAGCCTCGACCAGCTTGATACCGGCGATCTTTGCCAAGGCATAAAATTCATTGGTCGGCTCAAGCGCCCCTGAGAGCAGGGCGCCTTCTTCGATCGGCTGTTCCGTATCGCGCGGATAGACGCAGCTTGATCCGAGGAATAGCAGCCGGTTCACCCCGGTCGCATGCGCACTGGCGATGACATTGGTGGCGATGAGGAGATTGTCCCCGAGGAAGTCGACCGGGAATTGCTGGTTGGCGAGAATACCGCCCACCCTGGCCGCGGCGAGGATGATGGCGTCGGGCCGCTCTGCCTGGAGATAGGCCTCCACCTGATCCTGCCGCCTGAGATCGAGGCGGTCGCGGTCAATCGTGAGCAGTTCGCATTGCTCGGAGGCGAGGCGCCGCATCAGAGCGCTGCCGACCATGCCGCGATCGCCTGCGATCCAGATCCGCTTGCCGTCCAGCGCGTACATTGCTCACGCCGCTCCCCAGGCCGTGCCATGGCGCAGATCATCGATATCGGCCCGCACCATTTCGCGGACCAGTTCCCGCGTGGAAATTTGCGGCCGCCAACCTAGCCGCGCATTGGCCTTCGAGGCATCGCCGATCAGCCGGTCAACTTCCGTTGGCCGGAAATGTCTTGAATCGACCTCGACCAGAATGCGGCCCGTTAGATCATCCACACCCTTCTCGGCGATGCCGGTGCCCTGCCAGGCAAGACCGACGCCGATCTCGTCAAAGGCCCATTCCGCGAATTTGCGGACCGTCGTCGCCGCTCCTGTCGCGAGCACATAGTCGTCGGCCCTGTCCTGCTGCAGCATGCGCCACATGCCCTCGACATAGTCGCGCGCATGCCCCCAATCGCGTTCTGCATCGAGATTGCCGAGCGAAAGCGGCCTCTGCGCGCCGAGATGGATCCCCGCGACGCCCCTCGTGATCTTCCGCGTCACAAAGCTTTCGCCACGCAGCGGGCTTTCGTGGTTGAAGAGAATGCCGTTGCTGGCGTGGAGGCCATAGGCCTCCCGGTAGTTCACGACGATCCAATAGGCGTAGAGCTTTGCAGCGGCATAGGGCGAGCGGGGGCGGAATGGCGTCAGCTC
>JAAZLP010000341.1 GCA_012799265.1 Phyllobacteriaceae bacterium
CTTGACAAGCCGACACGTCGGGAACTGCTCGACAATGAAGACCCCAAGGCCGTCATCCGTTTGATCGGCACTCTATTTTCCGGTGATTGGAGGGCGGCAGCATGAGCGCTGCGCTGATGGACGTGGATTCTGTTCCGGCACGGGCCGTGCTGCAGGCGCTGCCGCAGCCGATACTCGTGCTGGATGAGAACCGGGGCATCCAGTTCGTGAACTATGCCGCCGAGGCCTTTTTCGGCGCGTCCCTGAGTGTTCTCACGCGTCAGCCTCTCGACGACCTTATCGCCTTCGGCTCACCGATCATTTCGCTGGTCGAGACCGTCAGCCAGCGCCGCGCGCCCATGACGGAATATCGGGTTCGCGTCGGCTCCTCGCGCTTCGGCGACGAGCGTATTGCCGACGTTTTTGCCACACCCATTTCCGACACAGACGGCCGTGTCGCCATGCTGATCCAGGAACGGACCATGGCCGACAAGATCGATCGGCAGATGGTCTCGCGTGGGGCTGCGCGCTCGGTAACAGGCCTCGCCTCCATGCTCGCCCATGAGATCAAAAACCCGCTCTCCGGCATCCGCGGCGCGGCTCAGCTGCTCGAGCAGTCCGTGGCAGCCGACGAAATTCCGCTGGCGCGCCTGATCCGAGAGGAAACTGACCGCATCGTCGGGCTGATCGATCGCGTTGAAGTGTTCGGCGATGAGCGTCCCATGGAACGCGAGCCGATCAATATTCACGTCGTGCTCGACCGGGTGAAGCTGCTTGCCCGCAATGGCGTCGCTCGCGGCATCGTCTTTGCCGAGGAGTACGATCCCTCACTGCCGCCGGTATATGGCAACCGCGATCAACTCATTCAGGTCTTCCTCAATCTTATCAAGAACGCCTCAGAAGCTCTTGAAAGAACACAGAAACCCGAGATCAAGATCACGACTGCTTTCCGCCCCGGCATCCGCATCAGCGTCGCTGGCGTGTCGGAGCGAATCTCGCTGCCTCTGGAAATTGTCATCGAGGACAATGGCCCCGGCGTGCCGCCCGATATCCTGCCATTCCTCTTCGACCCATTCGTCACCACCAAGACCAATGGCTCGGGCCTTGGTCTCGCGCTGGTCGCCAAGATCGTTGGTGATCATGGCGGGGTGATCGACTGCGAAAGTCAGCCCGGTCGCACCCGTTTCCGTATCCTGCTGCCTGTCGCCAGCGGGGCCTTCCAGACACATTCAGACGCTGAAGAGGGTCTTGCCCAATGAGCCATGTCGTACTGCTTGCCGATGACGACGCCGCCATCCGCATGGTGCTCAATCAGGCCCTGACCCGCGCAGGCTACGAAGTCCGTCCCACCGGCAACATTTCCACCATGTGGAACTGGGTCAGCAGGGGCGAGGGCGATGTTCTGATCACGGACGTGACCATGCCCGACGGCAATGCCTTTGAGGTGATGCCCAAGATCAAGAAGCTGCGTCCCGATCTGCCGATGATCGTGATGAGCGCGCAAAACACCTTCATGACGGCCATTCGCGCCTCGGAGGTCGGCGCCTACGAATATCTGCCGAAGCCCTTCGATATCACTGAAGTGCTCTCGGTCGTTTCGCGCGCGCTGGCGGACGCCAAGAAACCGAATGCCGCCGAGCGCAAGGCCGAAGAGCCAGGCGAAACCATGCCGCTGGTGGGGCGCTCCACCGCCATGCAGGACATTTATCGCGCCCTCGCGCGCCTGATGCAGACAGACCTGACCGTGATGATCACCGGCGAGAGCGGCACCGGCAAGGAACTGGTGGCCCGCGCGCTGCATGACTTCGGCAAGCGCCGCAACGGCCCATTCGTGGCCATCAACATGGCCGCCATTCCGCGCGATCTCATCGAAGCCGAGCTCTTCGGCCACGAAAAGGGTGCCTTCACTGGCGCCAATTCGCGCTCCTCTGGACGCTTCGAACAGGCAGAAGGCGGCACGCTCTTCCTCGACGAAATCGGCGATATGCCGATGGACGCCCAGACCCGACTGCTGCGCGTCCTCCAGGAAGGCGAATACACGATGGTGGGCGGTCGGTCGTCCATCAAGACCAATGTCCGCATCGTCGCTGCGACGCACCGCGATCTCAGCCAGATGATCCGTCAGGGGCTCTTCCGCGAAGATCTCTACTACCGCCTCAATGTCGTGCCGATCCGCCTGCCGCCCCTGCGCGAACGCGTCGACGACGTGCCTGATCTGGTCCAGCACTTCCTGCGCCTGGCGGAACGTGAGGGCGAAGCCACCAAGTCCGTCTCGCCAGAGGCGCTGCGGCTCATGCAGAACTATTCCTGGCCCGGCAATATCCGCGAGTTGGAAAATCTCGTGCGGCGCCTCTCGGCTCTTTATGCCGATGAGCAGATTTCGGCGGACATCGTTCAGAACGAGCTCAATCTCGTCGAGCGGCCGTCCTCAACGGTGGGCAGCGGCCCCATGGATATTTCCATGGCCGTAGAGACCCATGTCGGTCAGATTCTCCGTGAGCATGAGCCCAACCTGCCACCGCCAGGCATGTATCAGGCTGTGATCGACAAGGTGGAAGCCCCGCTGATCGCCATGGCGCTCAATGCCTGCGGCGGCAATCAGATCAAGGCAGCAGACCTGCTTGGGCTCAATCGCAATACGCTGCGCAAGAAAATCCGCATGCACGCGATTGAGATCGTCAAACACAGCCGCCGCAGCTGATCAGGGCGCGTCGATCAACTCACGCCGATTGCGACGCTCGCTCAGTGCGAGCGTCAGACCCGCCGCGACAACCAGAAACGCACCGACATAGACCGTCGTGACCGGCATTTCGCCTCAGAACAGGTAGCCGAAGATAAAGCTCCAGATCAGCGCGCCATATTCGACAGTGCCGAGCACGCTGGCTGGCACCGAGCGCGCCGCCTCCACAAGGATATATTGGGCATAGCCGCCCACCAGGCCTGCCGCCACGCAGAGCGCGATCTCTACCCAGGACATGCCTTGCCACAGGGGCAGGGCGACAAAGCCCATGAAGATGAAATGGATGCCGTTCTGCGCAAAAACCTGCGTGAGCGTGCTCTCGCTCTTTGAAATGGTGCGCATCAGGATCATGGCGATGGCCCAGCACAGCGCTGCGCCCAGGACGCCGATGATAGGCAGGCTCAAGGTGAAGCCAGACGGATTGGCCGCCACGATGACGCCAAAGAAGCCGATCGAGACGCCGCCAACGCGCGCCAGCGTCATCTGCTCCTTGAGGAAGATGACGGCGAGGATCGTCGTCAGCACCGGCGCGAAATAATAGAGCGTGGTCATCTCGGCCAGCTGCAACTCGCGCCCTGCGCTGTAATACATGACCCATGCAGCAAGGGTCAGCAGGCCTCGGCCCAGGATGAGCATGCGGTTGGGCGATTGCCAGAGATCGACCACCATCTTCTTGCGTCCGAGGGCAAGACAGATCCCCAGGATCACCACAGCGCGGACAAAAAGGATCTGCGCTGCCGGCAGCGTGAACACCAGCTGCTTGATCATGGCATCATGCAGGGAGAACAGGGAATAGGCGGCGATGCCGAGCGCCATGCCTTTGACGCTTGCGGCTTCAACCTGGGAAACTTGCTGTGAGGACAATTGAGACTCTGGCGCTGAAGGCGAGCGATCTCTGCGCCTGCGCCCGATTGTTGTCCATGGTCCTGATGCGCGCAGGGCAGGGTGCCTTCAACAGGGTGTCACATTTTGGCAACAATTATCTTGAAGGGTCGCGCGAATTGGGTCAGGGTTTCGTCTTCCGGTCCTCAGCGCTCCTATCTGAGGGCGACATGAGGGGCGGCGCGCGACAGGGCGTCAGGCGGAACAAAGGTTTAGGCGGTTAATGACCGATCTGGTCTCAGCCAGTGATGACGAGCAGATGGAAGTGCGTCCGGCGAAAACCCGGCTGCTTTCACGCATCCTGCCGGCCATGCCGCAAAACCGTGCCCTGCGCGTCCTGGGCTTCGCCGTGGTCTTCGCCTCGGTGCTGATGTCGTCGCTGTTCTTCCTGCTCTTGTCCGGGATCACCAGCTTCGAACCGTCTCCCGTTGTCTGGACGGTCATCTGGATCGTCACCGGCATTCTCGTGCTGCTGATGATTGCGCTTGTGGTCACGGAAGCCGTGCTGCTGATTCAGGCGCGTATGCAGCGCCTGCCGGGAGCAGGCTTGCAGGTGCGCATGGTCACCATGTTTGCTCTAGTCGCTGCCGTGCCCGCTGCTCTCGTTGCCGTGGTGGCGACGATCTCGCTCAACCAGGGGCTCGACCAATGGTTCTCCGAGCGGACCCGCGCCATGGTAGAAAGCTCCCGGCTCGTTGCGCGCTCCTACATGCTCGAACACGCCCAGGTGCTGCGTGACGACATCATCTGGGTCGCTACCGAGCTGGAGCAGGCGCAAAGCACCTATGAGAGCGATCCGGATCGCTTCACCCGTATCCTGACAGCGCTGGCTGTTACCCGCTCGCTGCCCTTCACCTCGCTGATCACGGAGTCCGGCGAGACCCTCGTCCGTGCTCAGATCAATGTCGCCGGTGCCTATCCAAAGCTCCCCGAGGGCATCACCGACGGTGTGGTTGAGGGCATCCCCACGGCAATCGCGCCTGGCTCCACCAACCTCGTCGGATCGGTCATCAAGCTGCGCGGCTTTGACGATCTTTATCTCTTCGTGGCCCGTCCGGTTGATGCCGAAGTGCTTCAATATATGCGGCTAACCGACGAGAATATCACGGAATACCGCGAGTACGCCTCCAACCGCCTCGTCTTCCAGATCACCTTCACCATCATGTATGTGGGTCTGGCCGTAGTCTTGCTGCTCGCAGCGCTGTGGATCGGTATCGCGCTGGCCAATCGTTTCGTGGACCCGATTCGAAACCTCATGGTGGCCTCCCGCAAGGTCAGCGCTGGCGACCTCGACGTTCAGGTGCCGGTGCAGGAAGGGCGGGGCGACCTGCGCGACCTTTCCAACGGCTTCAACCGCATGACCCAGCAGCTCAAGACACAGCGCGAGGAATTGCTTCAGGCCAACGAGGTCAACGAAAAGAGGCGTCAGTTCACCGAGGCCGTTGTGGAAGGCGTGTCGGCCGGCATCATTGGCCTCGATCCCTTTGGCGCCGTTACGCTGGTGAATGCCCGCGCCTGCCAGATGTTGGGTCGCACCGAAATCGAGCTCATGGGCGAGCGGATGGAAGCCATCCTGCCCGAGATCGCTCCGACCATGGAAAAGGCCCGTTCCGCACGCCGGGGCCAGGTCCGCGACCAGATCCAGCTCGGCAACGAAACCGACCGCCGCATCTATCAGGTTCAGCTGACGCGCGAAGGGTCCATCACGGAATCAAAGGGTTACGTGCTGACTTTCGACGACATTACCGACCTCGAATCCGCCCAGCGTACCAGCGCCTGGGCCGACGTGGCGCGCCGCATCGCGCACGAGATCAAGAACCCGCTGACCCCGATCCAGCTCTCGGCCGAGCGCCTCCGCCGTCGCTATGGCAACAAGCTCGAAGATGACCGGGAAATTTTCGACAAGTGCATCAACACTATTGTGCGCCAGGTTGGCGATATCGGCCGTATGGTCGACGAATTCTCGGCCTTTGCCCGCATGCCGGAATCGGCCCCCGAAATGGCAGACCTCAGCGATACCGTCCGCCAGGCCGTGTTCCTTGAGAGTGTCCGTCTGCCCGAGGTCAACATCGTCACCCTGCTGCCCGATGATACGATCACCGCATGGTTCGACACGCGGCTCGTGTCTCAGGTTCTGACCAACCTGATCAAGAATGCCGTCGAAGCCTTCGAAGGCCTCGGCCTCAATTCAGATTGGCTGCCCAACATTACGGTGGAAGCGCATATTGAGGGCAATCATGCCCGTATTTCGGTCTCTGACAACGGGAAGGGGTGGCCCAAGGAGAACCGCCAGAGGCTGCTCGAGCCCTACATGACGACGCGCGAGAAGGGCACCGGTCTCGGCCTCGCCATCGTCGCCAGGATCATCGAGCAGCACGGGGGAATCGTCGAGTTGATCGACGCGGAACCCGATCCGCAGGGCAGGGTGGGCGCTTGCGTCACCTTCACCCTTCCTTTGCAATCACCTGCAAAAACCACCAACGAGGACGAGACCGCCGCAGCGGCGGACGAAACCTTGTCCCAGAAGGAGGAACCGCTGCTCTCAGCGGTGGTTCATAAGTAATGGCACTCGACATTCTCATCATCGACGACGAGGACGACATCCGCGACCTGATCGCGGGCATCCTCGAGGACGAAGGTTACGAAGCGCGCCAGGCTCATGACGCCGATAGCGGGCTCAATGAAATCGCCCGACGGCGGCCCAGTCTGGTGTTTCTCGACATCTGGATGCAGGGTTCGCGCCTTGACGGTCTGCAATTGCTCGACGTGTTTCAGAGCCAGCATCCGGAAATGCCGGTGGTGATGATCTCCGGCCACGGCAATGTGGAAACCGCCGTCTCCGCCATTCGGCGCGGCGCCTATGACTATATCGAGAAGCCGTTCAAGATTGACCGGCTCTTGCACATCACGCAGCGCGCCATGGAAGCCACGCGCCTCCGCAGCGAAGTGGCCGAGCTCAAGGAGCGTTCGGCCAACAAGAGCTCGGAGATGGTGGGCTCTTCCCCCGCGCTGCAGCAGATTCGCGGCATCATCGAAAAGTCTGCTCCGACAAATTCCCGTATCTTCATCTCCGGCCCCTCCGGCGCCGGCAAGGGCCTTGTGGCGCGCACCATTCATCAGCGTAGCCCGCGCCAGAATGCGCCTTTCGTGGAGATAAACGCCTCGCTCTATGCGCCGGATGAAGTGCCGGTGGTGCTGTTTGGTCGAGAGACGCGCGAGAAGACGGGGCTGCTGAAGACGGAAGTCGGTGCCCTTGAGCGCGCGCATGGCGGTACGCTTTATCTCTCGGAAGTGACGACCCTGCCCAAGGATGTGCAGACGACGCTGCTGCGTACCCTGGTGGAAAACCGCTTTAACCGCGTCGGCGGCACGCAGGCCGTTCCCATTGATGTCCGCATCATTTCCTCAAGCTCCCAGAACGTTGCCGCCCAGGTCGAAGCAGGGGACTTCCGTTCGGATCTCTTCCACCGGCTCTCCATCGTGCCGCTGCCGCTGACGCCGTTGCGCGAACGCCGTGAAGACGTGCCGCCGCTGGTATCGGTCTTCATCGAGCAGGTCTGTCGGATGCATAATCTGCAGCGTCTCACTATCGGCGACGACGCCATGGCCGTGCTGCAGGCGCAGGAGTGGCCGGGCAATGCCCGCCAGTTGCGCAATTCCATCGAACGCCTGCTGATCCTGATGAAGGACCAGCAACCGGAAAATGGCATCATCACTGCAACCATGCTGCCCTCGGATATTGGCGAGGTCCTGCCGACGGTCGGCGACACGGACTCTTCGGCCCATCTCATGAGCCTGCCGCTCCGGGACGCGCGCGAAGTTTTTGAACGGCAATATCTGCTTGCCCAGATCGAACGGTTCGGTGGCAATATCTCCAAAACCGCCGAATTCGTCGGGATGGAGCGCAGCGCCCTGCATCGAAAGATCAAGTCGCTTGGGCTCTGAGGGCGCAATGAAATAGCGCTGAGCCATGCGTTTGCGCGGGTAGGCAGGTGGGCGCTCCTGTGCCATATTGCCTAAATAGGAAAATCCGGAAGTTAAGGACTGGGCGGCAGTCCTTTTGCTCCGGGCGCAAGTAATTGCGACTGAACAGCGACAATCAATGCCGCGGAAAAGAGGCCGAAATGGCTGGCGAAAAACAGCAAAACCTACAGGACTCGTTCCTTAATCACGTCCGCAAGCAAAAAGTGCCGGTCACCATCTTCCTGGTCAACGGCGTGAAGCTGCAGGGCGTCATCACCTGGTTTGACAACTTCTGTTTACTGCTGCGCCGCGATGCGCAGTCGCAGCTCGTCTATAAGCATGCGATCTCGACGATCATGCCCGGCGCGCCGATTCAGCTGTTCGATCCCGAGCAGAACACCGACCACGACTGACGGATTATATGGGCGAATATGAAGAGGATGGGGGCGCTATCCGCGGCCCCAAGCCGTATATCGATCGGCAAACCAAGCCGACGCGAACTGGCCTCGTTTGTCCTGATGTGCGTGGACAGTCGACTTACCACAGTATCGAATCCCGACAGGCAGAGTTTGAAGGGCTAGCTGGCGCAATCCGGCTGGACATCATCTTTTCCGAGGTCCTTCGCGTTCGCGAGGTCCGGCCGGCGACGTTCCTCGGTGCTGGCCATGTGGAAGCACTCGCTGCCAAGGTCGAGGAAGAGCATATCGAGCTGTTGCTCGTTGATGCTGCGCTGACGCCCATTCAGCAGCGCAACCTTGAACGCGAGACGGGCACCAAGGTGCTGGACCGCACGGCGCTGATCCTCGAAATCTTCGGTGAACGTGCCGCCACCCGCGAAGGTGTGCTGCAGGTCGAACTCGCCCATCTCAACTACCAGAAGGGGCGGCTTGTCCGCTCCTGGACCCACCTTGAACGCCAGCGTGGCAGCGGTGGCATGGGTTTCATGGGTGGTCCGGGCGAAACCCAGATCGAAAGCGACCGTCGGCAGATCACCGAGCGCATCGTGCTGCTTGAGGATCGGCTGGAGAAGGTCAAGAAGACACGCGCCCAGCAGCGTCAGCAGCGCACCCTCGCCGCGATCCCGGTCGTTGCGCTCGTCGGCTACACCAATGCCGGAAAGTCCAGTCTTTTCAACAGGCTGACCGGGGCAGGGGTGTTTGCAGAGAACCTCCTCTTCGCGACCCTCGACACCACCGTCCGCAAGATCGAGCTGCCGCATGGCCGCGACGTCATGCTGAGCGATACTGTGGGTTTCGTGGCTGACCTGCCGCATGACCTTGTCGCCGCTTTCCGCGCGACGCTAGAAGAAGTCACCGACGCCGACATCATCCTCCACGTCCGCGACATCGCCAATCCCGACCATTCCGCTCAGGCGCAGGACGTTCTGAACGTGCTGGAAGAGCTCGGCGTGTCGTCGGAGACAACGCCGATCATCGAGGTCTGGAACAAGATCGACCTCCTGGAAGAACCCGGTCTGACGCTTGCTGGAGCCACGCCAGCAGGCCGCGTCGTCGCCACCATGCCGGTTTCAGCCCATACCGGGCAGGGCATTGAGGACCTCAAGCTCCGGATCGAGCAGATCCTGGGCGAGCAGGGTCGCACCTATCAGGTGCATGTCCCGCATGCCGCGGGCAAGGATATTGGGTGGCTTCATAGCCATTCCGAGGTCATCTCCCGCGAAGAGCCCACGGAAAAAGGTCAGGACTTTGTCGTCCGAATTGACCCGCGTCACCGCAGCGAGTTCCTCGAGCGGTTTAACGGCCGGATCTCGGACCCAGGCGTTTAAGCCTTGTCGCTCTTGCGAATTTCGTTCCAGTAGCCGTCGAGACGTTCAAGTCCGGCGGACGCTGGTTCGATCCCATCCACGCGACAGCGCGCCTCTACATAGTGGAAACGTCGCGTGAACTTGCTGTTGGCGTCGCGCAGCGCCGCCTCGGGATCGACGCCAGCCTTCCGCGCCAGATTGGCGACGGCAAACAGCAGATCGCCGATCTCTTCGCGCAGGGCATCAGCATCTCCGCTGGCTTCCGCTTCCGCCACTTCGGCCAGTTCCTCGGTGATCTTTTCCCGCACAGCGGGCAGATCGGGCCAGTCAAAACCAACCTTGGCCACGCGCTTGGTGAGCTTTTCGGCTCGGGCAAGGGCAGGGAGCACTTGAGGAACATCGTCGAGTATCGACGGTTCCTCATCGCCCTTGCGTGCCGCCTTGGCCGCCCGTTCCTGCGCCTTGATGGCTTCCCAGCGTTGTTCCGAAGCGGCCGAATTGCCGGCCTCCGTGTCTCCGAACACGTGCGGATGGCGTCGTATCAGCTTGTCAGTGATGGAATAAATCACATCGCCAATGTCGAAATGACCGGCTTCGCTCGCCATCTGGGCGTGATAAATCGGCTGCAGCAGCAGATCGCCAAGCTCTTCGCGGAGATCGCCAAAATCCTCGCGCTCGATGGCGTCGGCGACCTCATAGGCTTCCTCGATCGTGTAGTGGCGGATCGAGCGGAAATCCTGTTCTAGGTCCCAAGGGCAACCGCCATCAGGATTGCGCAGCGCGGCCATGATTTCGATGAGACGGGCAATATCACGGGACGGCTGCATGCTGGGCTCGCTGGCTAGCGGAATCGATGGCGCATCTTATCGCGCGTGACCGCACTATGCAGGCCCATTGATGCCACAGGCACGGACGCCAGGAAGACGGCGCATGGTGATCAGATCGGTGCCCTCGGACCGGTTTGAAACAGCCGAGCACCAGATCATGACGGACGGCCAACCGGAGCAGGTCGACAGCGGCAGCTAAACAGCAAACGACGCCATGCGCATCGGTAGGCGCAGCCGCATGGTCAGACATCAAGCCAACAGAATGATCGAGATAGGGGAAACCATCCAAACCAAACCGACAACACTCGTCAGCCAGCCCACATCCGTAATTCGCATAATATATATTATGGAACTTTTATGTGTATGAGAACGCGGCTTTTGCTGGGATTTCCGGTATCGCCACCAGCCACGCAGCTTACGCCACGATCAGCGATTGAGAATGCGGCCGCTGAGAACGTCGATCTGCATGCCGTCAAAGGCCGGCGCAACATTGGCTGGCGCTTCGGCTTCCAGCGTCGCGTAGTCGAGATCGATATGCATGTCGGTCAGCACGGCCTGACGCGGTCCGACCTCGGCGATGAGTTCCAGCGTCTCCGGCAGACTCAGATGGCTTGGATGCGGCGTTAAACGCAGCGCGTCGACGATCCAGAGATCAAGATCACGCAGCGCAGCCATAGAGCTTTGTGGCAGCGACGAGAGATCGCAGCTATAGGCCATGCCGGCGACGCGGAAGCCGAAGGCGTTGATATCGCCATGGATCATGTCGAAGGCGCGTACTGCAATGGTGCCGCCCGGACCGTCCACTTCAAGCGTGTCACCATCGGCTATGACATGCGCATTGAGGATCGGCGGATAGGAACTGCCTGGCGGCGTCGTGAAGCAATAGCCGAAGGCTTCATGCAACCGCTGACCACAGGCCTCGGAATAATAGACGTCGACGCGCTTGCGATTGCGCAGCGCCAGCACGCGCAGGTCATCGATGCCATGGGTATGGTCGGCATGTTCATGCGTATAGAGCACGGCGTCGACCCGATCGACATTCGCGTCGAGCAGCTGCTCGCGCATGTCCGGACCGGTGTCGATCAGGATTCGCGTTGGATTTTCAACGCCTTCCGTCCAACCTTCAATCAAGAGCGAACAGCGCCGCCGACGGTTTCGGGGTTCCAGTGGATCGCAGGCGCCCCAGTCATTCCCAATGCGTGGCACGCCACCAGACGAGCCGCAGCCGAGAATGGTCGCGATGATCCGGTCCGGTGCCGCCATGCCTATTTGACGCCTGACTTGGCGAAGAGACGGCCAAAATTGGCGGTCGTTTCGGCGCCAACCTGTTCGAGGCTCACGCCGCGGATTTCCGCGACTTTCTCTGCCGTATGGCGGACATAGCTCGGTTCGTTCGACTGACCGCGATGCGGGATCGGCGCCAGATACGGCGCGTCGGTCTCGACGAGATAGCGGTCGGCCGGCACGATTTTGGCGACGTCCTGGATTTCCTGGGCGTTCCTGAAGGTGATGATACCCGAAAACGAGATGTAACCGCCAAGGGCGAGGGCCCGTTCGGCCAGGTCGCGACCCGCTGTGAAACAATGGAGAACAAAGGGGAAGGCCCCCTGCCCTTTGGTCTCTTCCTCGAGGATCGCGGCCATGTCTTCGTCGGCGGAGCGGCTGTGGATAACCAGTGGAAGACCGGTGATCCGGGCGGCCGCGATGTGGCGACGGAGGCCCGTGGCCTGCGCCTCGCGCGGCGCGTTGTCGTAAAAGTAGTCGAGCCCGGCTTCGCCGATAGCAATGCAGCGCGGATGCGCACTTAGCCGAACGAGATCGTCCGTCTGGATGTGCAATTCCTGATCCGCATTGTGCGGATGCGTGCCGACGGAGCACCAGACGTTCGGGAAACGTTCCGCGATGGCCGCATAGGTGGAAAACTTATCCACCCATGTGGAAATCGTCACCATGCCGGTGACGCCGGCGGCGGCGGCACGCGCCATGACGCCGTCGATATCGGCCGACAGCGCCTCGAAATCGAGATGGCAATGACTGTCGATCAGCATGCTATTCGGGCTTTTCGAGACGGGCAAAGACACCCTGCGGCACCGGCAGTTCCGTGCCGGCGACGAGCGTGTTGGCTTCACGCGCAGCGGCCAGCGTGCGCTGATCTTCCGGCACAACCAGCTGGTCAAGCAGACGCGCGGCCGAAGCCGGAACAAAGGCCTGCATCGGGATCGCCATACGGCGCACCGTGTCGGCGGTGACGTAAAGCACGGTGGCCATGCGGGTCGGGTCGGTCTTCTTCAGTGCCCAGGGTTCCTGAGCGGCAAAATAGTTATTGGCCGAGCTAAGGGCCGCGATCACAGCGCCGGTGGCTTCGTGAACCAGCTGCTGGTCCATGGCCTTCTGCGCCGCGTCGATGGCTTCCGTGACTTCTGCGATGATGGCGTTATCCGCCTCGGTGAGGGCACCGAGTTCAGGTACCCTGCCCTCGCAGTTCTTGTTGATCATCGACAGCGATCGCTGGGCCAGGTTGCCAAGATTATTGGCGAGATCAGCGTTGACGCGGTTGACCAGCTTCTCGTTGGAATAGTCGCCATCATTGCCGAAGGACACTTCGCGCAGGAAGAAGTAGCGCACGGCATCGGGGCCGAAGGTTTCCACCAGGTGGAACGGGTCGATGACGTTGCCCAGCGACTTGCTCATCTTCTGGCCGTCAACGGTCAGGAAGCCATGAGCGAAGACGCGATGCTGCACATCGAGGCCGGCGCTCATCAGGAATGCGGGCCAGTAGACCGTGTGGAAGCGAATGATGTCCTTGCCGATGACATGCAGGTCAGCGGGCCAGAATTTCTTGAAAAGTTCACTGTTTTCATCGGGATAGCCGACGCCGGTGATGTAATTGGTCAACGCGTCGACCCAGACATACATGACGTGGCCTTCGGCGCCCGGCACCGGAATGCCCCAGTCGAAGGTGGTACGCGAGATCGAGAGGTCCTGGAGGCCGCTCTTCACGAAGGAGATGATCTCGTTGCGCCGTTCCTTGGGCGCGATGAAATCCGGGTTCTCCTCATAGAGCTTGAGGAGACGATCCTGATAGGCCGACAGGCGGAAAAAATAGGTCGGTTCTTCAACCCATTCGACCTCGGCGCCCGACGGCGCGAAGCGCTTGCCGTCCTTCTCGGTCAGCTCGGATTCGTCGAAATAGGCCTCGTCACGGACCGAATACCAGCCGGCATAGGTCGACTGGAAAATGTCGCCGTCGGCGTTGGCGGCCATCTTCTTCCAGATCGCCTGGCTCGCCTCATGGTGGCGCGGCTCGGTGGTGCGGATGAAATCGTCGTTCGAAAGATTGAGCGCAGCGGCGAGCTTCTTGAACTCGCCGGCATTGCGGTCAGCCAGCTCGCGGACGGGAATCCCTTCCTTGGCCGCGGTCTGCACCATCTTGATGCCATGCTCGTCCGTACCGGTCAGGAAATAGACTTCCCTGCCCTCAAGCCGCTTCCAGCGGGCGATGGCATCGGTGGCGATCATCTCATAGGCGTGCCCGATATGCGGGGCGCCGTTGGGATAGGAAATCGCGGTCGTGACGTAAAAGGGTTTGGCGGTCATGCTGGCTCGGCAGGAATGGCGGACAAGGCGCGGTGCTTGCGGACGCGATCGAAGATCACAACCAGCGTCTGCTTCATATCGAGATTGACACTGTCGGCTTCGTCCAGAAGCGCGCCTGCCTTCTCCCATAGCTCTGTGGCGGAGGCAAGACGCCTGCGATCATTGGACTGCATGGCAGCGTTTCGCGCTTCATCCGCCATCCAGTCGCCCAGGATTTCCCGGGCAAAGGACATGTCCGGTCCCTGCGGGTCGCTGCCCAGGGCATCGGCCAGCTGCAATTGTGCGGCAATGGGCGCGGCTTCGGGCGCCTGAAGCCAGAGAACCAGGGCACCGACAGGCGAATTTTCGGCCAGGGCCAGCGTTTCAAAGGCGCGGCGCGGTCGCCCACCGGCGAGCTGAAGGGCCCGGTCCAGCGAGGCAGGATCAAGGTCCGGCAAGGTGGCCGTTACCAATGACGCCAGCAGCGCATCGTCGAGCGGGCGCAGCGCCAGATTGTGGCAGCGCGACCGGATGGTCGGCAGCAGCGAACCGGGTCGATGCGAAATGAGGAAAAACGTCGTTTCCGGCGGCGGCTCTTCCAGCGTCTTCAACAGCGCATTCGCCGCAGACGGATTGCAGTCGTCAATGCTGTCGAGAATGGCAATGCGGTGCCCAGCCCTGCCCCGCGTATGGTGCAGCCCGTCGCGCAGCTCGCGCACGTCCTCGACGCGGATGACGGAGTAGTAGCCTTTGCCATCCTTTGGTCGGCGACGAAGCACCGACAGGTTCGGATGTGACATCGCGGCGATCTGCTCGTGCACGCGATGAGGCGGCTCGTCCCCGGTCGCGGTCAGGATTGCCGCCGCCAGCTCAAACGCCAGCGTCGCCTTACCGATCCCCTGCGGACCATGCAGCATGATGGCGCCGGGAAGGCGCTTGTCCGCGAGCTGGGCGAGAATGGCGCTGCGGGCCGCGTCATGGCCGACGGCTGATTGCCTCTGCTCGGGCAGCGGCAGGCCGTCCAGTGCATTGGGATCGGTCACGGTAGCGGCCTGCCGTTCAGTTCCGGAAAGCGGCTGGTGATGACACTCCAGATGGCCGCCTCAAGTTCTTCCTCGCTCTGGTCGGCTGTAATCACCACGCAGCGGTCGGGATTGGCCCTGGCAATATCGAGAAAGTTCTGTCTCAGGCGGCGATGAAACTCGATCTCTTCATTCTCGAACCGGTCGCCGGTTGCCTGGAGCCCATCTTCGATGGATCGCATTTCAACACGGCGAAAAGCCACGTCCGGATCCATATCGAGGATGATCGTCAGGTCAGGCGTATGACCATCA
Source organism: Phyllobacteriaceae bacterium (assembly GCA_012799265.1). Lineage (GTDB taxonomy): Bacteria > Pseudomonadota > Alphaproteobacteria > Rhizobiales > Devosiaceae > Devosia. Next base: position 15,067 of record JAAZLP010000341.1, read on the forward strand.
AGCGCGAGGGTTTCGAGCGCATCGATCAGCTTGTCATCGACCCCACCCGTCAGGCCCTGATAGGCGCGCGTGGAATCGGCGAAACGGTCGGAAATCACCCATGTGCCCTGCGCCAGATTTGGCGCGATCAGCTGGGTCACATGGTCATGCCGCGCTGCCGCGAACAGCACCGCTTCTGCACCAACGCCCCAGGGCTCCGAGCGCCCCTGCAGGATGAACGCGCGGATCGCCTCTGCCTTCGGTGTACCACCCGGTTCGCGGGTGCGGACCGCCTCGATATCGTAGTGGCTGAGATTGTTGAGCAGGCGACGCACCTGAGTGGACTTGCCGACGCCTTCACCACCCTCAAAGGTGATGAAGCGGGCGGGGCGTCGATGGGGCGCTTCGAGCATGGTCAGGCGATTCCTTGGTCGGCTCTCCTTTTAGGACAGCCGGGCCGCAGGGAAAAGGTCAGGAAGGTCGCGAGGCTCAGAGCCAGCCCAGTGCCAGCTGCTTGAGCGCATCAGTAGCACGCCGCACGAGATCACCCTGCCCGACGCTTTCGGCAGCATAGAGCGGCGCGGTCTGTACCAGCTGGTCGTTACAGAACACACGCAGCTCGGCGATCTTGTCGCCCTGTGCCACCGGTGGAATGAGGGGGCTCGTGTAGTTCACCGTCGCCGAGAGGCACTGGCGCGAGCCGCGTGGCAGATAGAGCGCGATCTCTCCGTCGCCTACGAGGCCAACGGTTGCCTGAGTGCCGCCATAGACATCGGCTTCGCTGACAACAGCGCCCTCAGGATAGGGCGTAAACCGCTCAAAGGCGCGCGTGCCCCAAGTCAGCAGCTTGCGGGCCTCTTCCGTGCGTTCCCGCATGGAGGTCAGGCCATGCACAACGGCGATCAGGCGGCGGTCACCCTGTGCCGTGGAGGTCACAGAGCCATAGCCGGAGCTGCTGGTATGGCCGGTTTTGAGGCCGTCGACACCGATGCCCATTTCCACCAGCGAATTGCGGTTGGGCTGCTTGATGCCGTTCCACACCATCTCCGGCTCGGAGAAGTAGTGGTAATATTCGGGGAATTCGCGGATCAGGTAGCGACCGATCTCCGCGAGGTCGCGCGCGGTCGAATATTCGTCGGGGTCCGGCAGGCCGGTCGAATTTGTGAAATTGGACCCGGTGAGGCCCATCTCGTCAGCCAGCTCGTTCATCATGTCGGCGAAGGTCGCTTCAGATCCGGCAATGCCCTCAGCCAGCACGATTGCGGCGTCATTGCCCGACTGGATGATCACGGAGCGGACGAGGTCCTCTACCCGGATCTGGGAATTGAGTTCGGCGAACATGGTCGAGCCACCTGAGGCGGCCCCGCCTGTGCGCCAGGCATTTTCCGAAACGAAGAAGAGATCGTCCAGGGTGATGCGCCCTGCCCGCAATTCATTGAACACCACGGCCAGCGTCATGAGCTTGGTCATGCTTGCTGGCTCGAGCCGCGCGTCGGCGTCTTTCTGGAAGATGACGGTGCCGGACTCATAGTCCGTCAGCACGGCGAACTTGGCCTTGGTATCGAAAGAGGCCTGCGCAAAAACCGGACCTGCGAGCAGCAGACAAGTGGCGACGACAGCAGCCAGCAGTTTCACGCGTTTTCCCCCTACGCCCGGCTGCGGCGGAGCCGCAGTGTTCCAGGCCCTTCTTTTAATAGAGAACTATGTCATTCAGGCCAAGCTCACGCGCCAGTGCCAGCGCGTCTTCCTTGACCACTCCAGGCTTCAAATATGTGAGAGTGAGCTGGGTTGCATTGCGACCGTTGACCACCACGTGGTCCTCCTGCACGGAGCCCAGCAGGGCAAATTCCTGTGCCAGACGAGCAGCGTTGTTCGGATCGGAATAGACACCCAGGCCCATCTTGATCGCGCGGCTGTCCGCATCAACCGAAGCGGCCCAGGCGGCCAGTTCATCCGAGCCAGTCGCCATGGCGTTGACGGCAGCATGGGCGGAACCAATGGCCGCGTCTGCCTGCTGCGCGGTGTCAGCATAGCCGAACAGACCGCTGATAAAGTTGGTGGTTATCCCGACGAGACTGCGACTGCCGGCACTTGTGGAGGCCACCTGGATGCCGCCCGTGTTGTGGTCCTGCGGACCAGAATAGCTTGCCATCAGCGTACGGGTATCGTCGCCTTCCAGCGGCGCCGGCCCCACATATTCGATGGCAACATTGGCCGAGCCGTTATTCACGTAACCCAGCATTGCTGCCGCGCGGTGCGAAAGGTCGATCACCCGGCCAGCGACATAGGGGCCGCGGTCATTGACGCGAACGACGAGCGAGCGACCATTGTCCTGATTGGTCACGCGAACATAGGACGGCATCGGCAGCGTGGGATGCGCGGCGGTGATGGCGTTGGCGGAGAAGATTTCCCCATTCGCTGTGCGGCGACCATGGAAGTCCGAGCCGTACCACGATGCACGACCCACAGCCCGATAATTGGGGTCTTCCTTGGGGACATAGGTCTGGCCACGCACCGTATAGGGCTTGCCGACCTGATAACGCCCACCACCCCGTGGCGGATTGGGGTTGGTGGTGACGCGCGGCGAGACGGCCACGCCATATTCCTTGGAGGTGAAGGCGTCGCGCTTGACGGTCGCCCCCAGGCCACCACCGGTGGCACAGGCGGCAATCATGGGCGCCACGAGCGCGGAAATGCAGAAGAAACGGACGGCGCTGCGCCAAAGGGTCGTCACGGGCATGATACTCTGGATTCAGGACTTTTCGCGCGCGAGCGTAGCCTGAACCCGAGCCCCGTCCCAGAAGCGAACAATTTTACGGTTTAGGGACAGTTAACGCCAACAAGGGCTTAGCGGCCATCATCACATTTGCCTCAAATCCAACGCGTATGAATGCCACATGGCTTCTTCGCTTGAACTCATATAAAGATATCTTTATGTGATGCCGCAAACACCCCGTTGCGCCTGCCTATATGAAAGAGGAAGCGATGAGCCCCTCCCCCGCCGACACTCCCATCATCCCCGACTGGATTGAAGTGCGCGCTGCGCTCGCTCAGGCCATGCAGGAGCGCATCCTGATCCTCGACGGGGCCATGGGCACGATGATCCAGCGGCTGGGGCTGACCGAGGAAAACTTCCGCGGCGAGCGTTTCAAGGACTGGGCGCACCCGCTCAAGGGGAACAACGACATCCTGGTTCTCACCGAACCGAAGATGATCGAAGATATCCACTACGCCTATTACATGGCGGGTGCCGACCTCGTTGAAACCAACACCTTCTCGGGTACCTCGGTCGCTCAGGCCGACTATGCCTGCGAAAGCGCGGTTTATGACATCAACTATCAGGGCGTCGTGGTCGCGCGCCGCGCTGCTCTCCGCGCCGAGGCCGAAGACGGTCGCCGCCGCTTTGTTGCCGGTGCGCTCGGCCCGACGACAAAAACGTCGTCCATGTCGACGGACGTCAACAATCCCGGCCACCGCTCGATCACCTTTGATCAGCTGGTGGAAGCCTATGGCGAAGCGCTTCGTGGCCTGATCGATGCCGGCGCCGACGTGCTGCTGTTCGAAACCATCACCGACACGCTCAACACCAAGGCCGGCATTTTTGCCGCCCAGAAGATCTTCGAAGAACGCGGCATCGACGTGCCGATCATGATCTCGGGC
>JAAZLP010000342.1 GCA_012799265.1 Phyllobacteriaceae bacterium
CTAGATTGGGGTTTCATAAGCAATGATTGGAAAGCTCAAGGGGACCATCGACGAGATCGCCGAGGATCACTGTGTGATTGATGTCCATGGTGTGGGCTATGTCGTCTTTTGTTCCGCCCGCACCCTTGGGGCTCTCGGCGGAGTTGGGGAGGCCGCGACACTGCTCATCGAAACCTATGTGCGCGAAGACATGATCCGCCTGTACGGCTTTGGATCGGTGTTGGAGCGCGAGTGGTTTCGCCTTCTCCAGACAGTCCAAGGGGTTGGAGCGAAAGTGGCGCTCTCCGTCCTCGCCACTCTTGCGCCCTCCGAACTGGCAAATGCCATTGCGCTGCGGGACATCGCGATGGTTTCCCGTGCGCCCGGGGTTGGCAAGAAGGTCGCCGAGCGCATCGTGACTGAGCTCAAGAGCAAGGCGCCGGCGTATGCGGGCGAATCGACCGGCACGATTGGTCTCAAGCACGAGATAGGCGAAGGTGTCGCGCCCGCCCCTGTTGCCGATGCTGTATCGGCGCTGACCAATCTCGGCTATTCCCGCGACATCGCGGCCAACGCAGTCGCTGCAGCGCTCAAAAGCGCCGGGGAAGATGCCGATTCGGCAAAGCTGATCCGTCTCGGCCTCAAGGAGCTTGCCAGGTAGGTTTGGATTTCTGCGTGATTTCCGCCTAGATCAGCATTGCTGAAAGGAATTGACCATGCGCAAAGATGCGCTTTCTGTTTCTGAGTGGCAATTCACCCTGCCAGCCGGGACAGACGACAAGTTGGTGCATGAAAGCTGTCAGCTGCTACCAGGTCGTCGCACGCGACCAGGGGCAGCTTCCAAGATCCCTCTGATTGAATTGTTGCGATAAGCCTTGCGCCCCGACTGATCACTCCGGAAAAGCGCGGCGAAGACATGGATGTCTCGCTGCGGCCGCAGACACTTGACGATTTTGTCGGTCAGGCTGCGGCCCGCGCGAACCTCAAAATATTCATCGAGGCTGCGAAAAACCGCGGCGAAGCGCTGGACCATGTGCTTTTCGTCGGCCCTCCAGGTCTTGGCAAGACCACCCTGGCTCAAATCATGGCGCGTGAGCTTGGCGTCAATTTCCGCTCGACTTCGGGCCCGGTGATTGCGAAGGCGGGCGACCTCGCAGCGCTCCTCACCAATCTCGAAGACCGCGACGTTCTCTTCATCGACGAAATTCATCGTCTCAACCCCGCGGTCGAAGAAATCCTCTACCCGGCCATGGAGGATTTTCAGCTCGATCTCATCATCGGCGAGGGACCGGCAGCAAGATCCGTCAAGATCGACCTCGCGCGGTTTACCCTGGTCGCAGCGACCACCCGTCTCGGCCTTCTGACCAACCCGCTGCGCGATCGCTTCGGCATCCCGACGAGGCTTGAGTTTTATACGGTCGAAGAGCTCGAGCAGATCGTCAGTCGCGGTGCGCGCCTGCTTGGCTTGCCGATGAGCAAGGACGGTGCAGTGGAAGTTGCCCGCCGCGCCCGGGGCACGCCACGGATTGCCGGTCGTCTTTTGCGCCGCGTCCGCGACTTTGCCACGGTTGCAGGTGCGGAGATCGTTGATCGCAAGGTCGCCGACGCCGCCCTCACCCGCCTTGAGGTCGATTCTCTCGGTCTCGACAGCCTTGACCGTCGCTATCTCGGGATGATCGCGCGCAATTTCGGGGGCGGGCCGGTCGGCATCGAAACCATTGCTGCCGGACTGTCCGAACCCCGTGACGCCATCGAGGACATTATTGAGCCCTACCTCATCCAGCAGGGCTTCATCCAGCGGACTCCGCGCGGGCGCGTGCTTACCCGCACGGCATGGGAGCATCTGGGCCTCAACGCGCCAGAAAACATCACCGCCAACCAGATCAATCTGTTTGAAGACGAATGAGCACTTCTGACAATCTTTCCGTCGGGCTGGCGGGCGAGCTAACCGAATTCGGGCATCGGCTTGTCGCCCGTGTCTACTACGCGGACACCGATTTTTCGGGCGTCGTCTATCACGCGCGATATCTGGAATTCTTCGAGCGAGGCAGGTCAGATTTTCTTCGGCTGGCTGGCGTTCATCACACCGAGCTCGCTGATGGCGTTCATGGTGAAAAACTCGTCTGGGTCGTGCGTCGCATGGAGATCGACTTCAAGGCTCCCGCGAAAATTGATGATGTTCTGACGGTGGAGACCCGGACCGAAAGCGTCTCGGGA
>JAAZLP010000019.1 GCA_012799265.1 Phyllobacteriaceae bacterium
GACGAGCCGGTCCAGTGCCTGCGCAACGCCCTGCTCCGGCAACTGAACACGCAGGCCCGTATCGTAGAGCATGTCCCAGCGGCGGTCGGCGATGCGCGACAGTGCGATCAGGCCTTCCTTCAGTTCCGGAACCCGGCCCAGGACGCGGATCATCACCAGCGCGTCGTCGGCAGCACCATCGCCAATCACCAGCGGGAGATCGCCATAGGCGCCGCGGTCTTCCCCAATCTGGTTGCCATTGGCGTCGATGACGAAGGTGATGCCATCCACACGCCAGCGGGCAACCGGAACAGCCTCGACGATTTCAACGAAGACGTCTCCGGGATAGGTTTTCCGAACCGTCACCGCTTCAACCGCGGGCAGTTCGGCAATGCGCTGCCGTGCTGCCTCGACATCGAACGCCAGAGTTGAGGTGTGCGGCTGGATGCCGAGCGCGTCGAAAATGTCCTGTTCGGAGGTCAGCGTCTGGCCAGTGATAGAAATTTCGCCGATCGCGAGACCGGCCCGGGCAAAGTTGCCCTGCGCAATTTCACCAAGCGCGGAGGCCATCAGTCCAATAGGCTCGCGGGCCTGAAAAATACCAACACCGCCAGCCAGAAGGGCGGCGATCAACAGGCCCTTGCGGATACGATGACCGTGCAGAACCCATGCGTGCGAGATGCGATTGGCGATCCGCTTGCGCGGCGTGCGGACAGGTACGGGCAGAGCACGAGGATCGACCATCCGCGCCCCGGCGAGAAATGCCTCGCTCTTTACCTGTTGCAACTCGCGTCCTCCACCATCCAGGAGACCAGTTCTTCAAACGAATGCCCCGCATGCAGCGCCTGCTCGGGCGCCAGCGAGGTCGGCGTCATGCCCGGCTGCGTATTGATTTCGAGACAAACCAGTTCGCCATCCGGACCGGCCAGTTCGTTGTAGCGGAAGTCACACCGCGTCACGCCCCGGCAACCGATTGCTGCGTGTGCAGCAAGAGACAACTTTTGCACTTTGTCGTAAATTTTGGGTTGAAGCTGCGCCGGCAGGATGTGGCGAGAGCCACCCGAGGCATACTTGGCTTCATAATTATAGAAGGCGAGATCGGTGACGATTTCCGTCACGCCGAGGGCAACGTCCCCCATCACCGCGCAGGTCAACTCGCGCCCCGGAATATAGCGCTCGACCATCACCGCCTCGCCGCCATTCCAGTCCTCGCGCAGCAGTTCCTGCGGCGGGTGACTGGTCTCTGGCTTGACGATGAAGACGCCAAAGCTCGAGCCATCGGCGATGGGCTTGATGACATAGGGCGGCGGCAGGACGTGGGAGCGCGCAGCCTCTGCACGCGACACGATCACGTGATCGGTGACCGGAATACCGGCGGCCTTGAGCACGATCTTGGCCTGGTGCTTGTCCATGGCCAGAGCCGACGCCAGCACGCCCGAATGCGTGTATGGGATCTGCAGCAGTTCGAGGACGCCCTGGATCATGCCGCTTTCGCCAAAAGGACCGTGCAGCGCATTGAAGGCCACGTCCGGCTTCAGCGCCCTGAGGACCTCGGCAATGTCGCGACCGACGTCAATTTCGGTGACCTCGTAACCGGCATTGCGCAGCGCATTCGCGCATTCAGCCCCGGATATGAGGGACACAGGGCGCTCATTGGACCATCCGCCCTTGAGGACGGCGACATGCTTGCTCATTTTGGCTGCTCACCCATCAACGCGCCCAACTCGGCCGGCAGCGATGCCGCCCACTGGGTGATATTGCCGGCACCGAGGCAGACTACATAGTCGCCTTCGGCGACGCGTTCCTTCAGCACGGACGCCAATTCTTCCTGCCCATTAAGGACGCGCGCGTCGCGATGGCCGCGAGCGCGGATACGATTGACCAGCTCTTCATGCGTCACCCCTGCCATGGGCTGTTCTCCCGCGGCATAGATTGGCGCGACGAATACCGTGTCGGCATCGTTGAAGCAGGCAGCGAAGTCATCAAAGAGGTCGTGCACGCGGCTGTAGCGGTGCGGCTGGACCACGGCCACGACATCCCGACGCGCGGACTGGCGAGCAGCCCGGAGCACGGCAGCGATTTCCACCGGGTGGTGGCCATAGTCGTCGATGATCGACACGCCCGCGACTTCGCCTGTCTTGGTGAAACGCCGCTTCACGCCGGTAAAACCCTTGAGTCCCTTGCGGATCGCTTCGGCCGGGACATGCATCTGGTCAGCAACAGCGATGGCGGCAGTGGCGTTCAGCGCGTTGTGGACGCCCGGCATCGGCAGCTCGAGCCCGTCGATGCGCAACTGCGTCAGGCGGATACGGTCGCGGATCTCGACGGAGAAGTGCTGAACGCCGTCGCGGTTCTCGAGATCGATCAGGCGGACGTCGGCCTGCGGGTTCTGTCCATAAGTGATGACGCGGCGATCCTTGATTTCGCCGACCAGCGCCTGGACGATCGGGTGGTCGAGGCACATCACGGCAAAGCCGTAAAAGGGCACGTTCTCGACGAACTGGTGAAATGCCTTTTTTACCCCCTCGAAGTCGCCATAGTGGTCGAGATGCTCAGGGTCGATATTGGTCACGACGGCAACGTCGGCCGGGAGCTTGACGAAGGTGCCGTCGCTTTCGTCGGCCTCCACCACCATCAGCTCGCCGCCACCCAGGCGGGCATTCGTGCCGTACGCATTGATGATGCCGCCATTGATCACGGTCGGATCGAGATTCCCGGCGTCGAGCAGCGTCGCGACCAGGGTCGTGGTCGTGGTCTTCCCATGCGTACCGCCAATGGCAATGGCGGTCTTGAAGCGCATGATCTCGGCAAGCATTTCGGCGCGGCGCACAATCGGCAGATTTCGCGCACGGGCGGCAACCAGCTCCGGATTGTCCTTCTTGATCGCCGAGGAGACGACCACGACTTCCGCCTGGCCAAGGTTATCGGCAGACTGCCCGATCCCGACCTTGATCCCCATGTTCTGCAGACGCTGGACATTGGGGTTCAGCGAAGCGTCGGAGCCCTGGACCGTATAGCCCTGGTTGTGAAGGATTTCAGCGATACCGCTCATGCCGATGCCGCCGATGCCGATAAAATGGACCGGCCCGATATTGTGCGGCATCTTCATGATCTGGTTCCTTCGATATTGGTGTGCTTGCCCGCCAACATTTCGGCGAGATCAGCAAGTCGTTCCACGGCCTGTGGCTGGCCCAGCTTATGGGCTGCCTCGGCAGCCCTCTTGAGAGTCGCGGGGTTCGCGAACAGCTCTTCCAGCCGCGTGGCAAGCGATTGCGGTGAAAGCGTGGCCTGCTCGGCTACCCATCCCCCGCCGCCCTCTTCCATGACGAGGGCATTGTTCTTCTGATCGGCGTCTATCGATCCCGGCAGCGGAATGAGGATAGCGGGTCGTCCGATGACCGTAAGCTCGGCAATGGTCGATGCCCCGGAGCGACCGATCACCAGGTGCGATGCGGCAATCTGCTCCGGCAAGTCCGAGAAAAAGCTGGCCAGTTGCACATTGGTTCGCGACTGGCGATAGCTCTTGGTGACCTTGTCGATATCCTCGGCGCGCGCCTGCTGGACGATCTGGAGGCGGTTGCGCAGATGCTCTGGCAAAAGGGCAATAGCCGCAGGCACAATCTCGGAGATTGCCCTGGCCCCCTGACTACCGCCGAAGACGACGAGACGGATTGGGCCTGTTTCATCGAGCGCAGGATAAGGCGCCCCGGCGACGGCTCGTACCCGGTCGCGAACCGGATTACCCGTCACAACCTTTTCGAGTGCCCTCTGATCGGCAAAGCGTGTCTTGGCAAAGCTCAGCGCCAGCCTGTCCGCAAAGCGTGCGAGGGCACGATTGGCACGCCCCATCACTGCATTTTGCTCGTGAAGGACACCCGGAATACCGCGCAGGCTCGCAGCGATGAACGGCGGGAATGTTGGATAGCCACCGAAACCGACCACGGCATCGGGACGCACCTTGCCCAGCTTTCCATGCGCGTCGGCGATGCCGCGAAGGATCGTCAGACCGGCTTTGGCCATCTTGAGCGGATTAGCGCCCGATGGGGTGGCAGCAGGCACGATATGGATCTTACGCGCGGGAAAGTCGGCGCCATAGCTCTCGACGCGATGGTCGGTCATCAGTTCAACGGCATGGCCGCGACGAATGAGTTCCTGCGCCAGCGCCATGGCCGGAAAGAGATGCCCGCCGGTACCGCCGGCCATGAGAACAAAGGTTTTCATTCTGCGGGAGCCACCACGGCGCTGCGATAGGCCGGCAGGCCAGTTGCCATGCGCTCTTCCGGCTTGGTGCGGGTCAGCGCCAGCATCAGGCCCATCCCGAAGGCGACCGCGATCATCGATGTACCACCATAGGAGACAAAGGGCAGCGTCATGCCCTTTGGCGGAATGAGGTTAAGGTTCACCGCCAGATTGATGCCGGACTGCATGGCAAACTGGACGGCAATGGTAGAGGCGGCCAGTCGCGCAAAAAGGCTCGTCTGGCGCTGAGCGGCCAGCATGGCACGCAGCACGATGAAGGCAATGAGACCCACGAGGCCCATGCAGAAAAGGATGCCGAACTCACCTGCAGCTGCCGAAAATACATAGTCAGCATGGGCGTCGGGAATGAGCTTCTTGGCAATGGACTCGCCGGGGCCACGACCGAACCAGCCACCTTCGAACAGCGACTGCAGGGCGCGATCGATCTGGTAGGTATTGCCGCCACCATCGGGGTTGAGGAAGGTGTCGATACGACGGGCGAAGTGCGGGAAGAAGGCGTAGGCGCCAAAAAGCAGCACCCCGGCGGCGCCGGCCAGCCCAAAGATAACCCACCAGGAAATACCCGAGAAGAACAGCAGGACGGCCCAGGTAGCCATCACCAGGGCGGACTGGCCGATGTCCGGCTGCAGCAGCAGCGCGGCGACAATAAGAACCATGATGCCGGTGGCGATCATCCGGCCGGGCACGTTGCGATGGATCATATATTCCGAGAACAGCCAGGCACCGATCACCGCGAATGCCGGTTTCACGAATTCTGACGGCTGGATGGATTGACCACCAAAGTTGATCCAGCGGCTGGCGCCCTTGATCTCGGTACCAATGACAAGGGTTGCCCACAACAGGACGGTGCTACCGATCAGCACGGCCAGTGCAGCGAACCGTGCCTGACGGTGGGATAGCAACGAGGTCAGCACCATCACGGGGACGGCCAATGTAGCAAAGATCGCGTGCCGGATGACGAAATGCCATTCGCCAAAGCCGATGCGCTCCGCCACAGCCGGGCTTGCGCCATAGCTCAGCACCATGCCCAGAACCAGCAATAGGATCAGTGATCCCAGCAGCTCTCGATCAATCGACCACCACCATTCGGCAAGCGGGGTCTTTTCGGCGCGGGAAAACATCATGGGGAGGGCCGGCTACTCGGTACAAACACGCCCTCACACTAACTTACAGATGGTTACCGATTTCCCAAGGATTGTCGCGTTTTGCGAATCGCGAGCCCTGAAAGCAAGAAGCGCGGCACAATGGCCGCGCTTCAGAAATGTCGTTTTCTGGGCTGTTGTTAGCGCAGCTTAAGGCTCGAGAGGCCAATCAGCGCCAGCACGAACGAGATGATCCAGAACCGGATAACCACCTGACTTTCTGTCCAGCCGAGATGTTCGAAGTGGTGATGGATCGGCGCCATTCGGAAGACGCGCTTGCCCGTCAGCTTGAAGGAGGTCACCTGCACGATCACCGAGACGGCTTCGAGTACGAAGAGGCCGCCAATGATCGCCAGGACGATCTCGTGCTTGGTCGCCACGGCGATGGTGCCGAGCGCGCCGCCAAGAGCCAGGGAACCGGTGTCGCCCATGAAAATCTGCGCGGGCGGCGCATTGAACCAGAGAAAGCCCAGCCCTGCCCCGATCAGCGCACCGCAGACCACGGCCAATTCGGCCGTACCGGGCACAGCGTTAAGCAGCAGATAGTCGGCATAGTTCTGCGAACCCACGAGATAGGCGATGAGGCCAAAGCAGGCAGCGGCCACCATGACAGGCACGATGGCAAGACCATCGAGGCCGTCGGTGAGGTTCACCGAGTTACCGGCCGCGACCACGACGAAACCGCCAAAGAGGATGTAGAAATATCCCAGGTTGAGCGCGAGGTCCTTGACGAAGGGAAAATGCAGCGAGGTGCCGTAGGAGCCAGCCGCCAGCTGCGAAATGAAGAAAGCCGCCATGGCGCCGATGATCGCTTCCAGCAGCAGACGCTGCTTGGAGCCAAAGCCGGCATGGCTCATGCGCTTGACCTTGAGATAGTCGTCGTAAAAGCCGATGGCGCCAAAGCCAACGGTCACGAACAGCACGACCCAGACATAGCCATTGGTCAGGTTCGACCACAGCAGCGTGGAAATTACCGCACCCGACAGGATCATCAGCCCACCCATGGTGGGCGTGCCCTTCTTGGTCAGCAGATGCCCGGCCGGGCCGTCCTCACGGATCGGCTGCCCACGGCCCTGCTTGAGGCGCAGAAGCGCAATCATGCCGGGACCGAACATGAAAACGAAGAAAAGCGCCGTGACCACAGCACCGGCGGTCCGGAATGTGATGTAGCGGAAGACGTTGAAGGCGGCGAGCGAGTCGCCCAATTGGCCGAGGAAATAGAGCATTCTGTTCCGCTTATCTTTCTGGGGTCTCAGCTCTGTCCGAAGCGCGCGGTGATATCAGCAACCACGCGCGAAAGCCCGACACCATTGGACCCTTTGACCATAACTGCGTCGCCGTAAGCAAGGTCATCAACAATTGTCTCCCTTGCTTCATCAGCTGTGTGTGTGAGGCTCGCAACAAGCTCCTTCGGCAGAGCAGCGGCCAGAGCCCCCACATGCCGCCCCACCAGATGCACACGATCCACGCCGCTTTCACGGATGGCATCGGCCAGCCCGGCATGAAGCGCGTCCGACTGCGCCCCCAATTCCAGCATGTCCCCAAGCACCAGCACTTTTCGTCCGTCAGGCGCGGCAATATCGGCAAACACCGACAGCGCAGCGGTCACGGCGACGGGGTTGGCGTTGTAGCTTTCATTGATCAGCACGAGCGGTCGATCTGCAGGCCCAAGGGTTAGCCGCAGGCCCCTGCCCGCCTGTGCCCGCAGACCGGCGAGTGCAGCCAGCGCAACGGATGGATCGACCCCTGCAATATGGGAGACCGCCAGCGCTGCAGTGGCATTGGACAGCATGTGCCGACCAGGCACCGCCAGCGCCAGCGCGTGTCTATCGTCGCCGTGATGGACAGTCGCAAAACTCCGGTCCGGGGTCGTCTCGACATCGAGGATTTGCCAATCGCTGCCCCGGGCGAAGCCGAAGGTGACGACGTTCTGTACGCCCGCCGCAGCGGCAAGTTCGATCAGCAGGTCGATCTGCGGGTGATCGGCGTTGAGAACAGCCGTCCCACCGGGTTCCAGGCCCTCAAAAATCTCAGCCTTTGCCCGAGCAATCGCCTCGATGCTGCCCAGCCCTTCCAGATGTACAGGGGCCACTGAAGTGATCACGGCCACATGTGGACGGACCATCTTGCTGAGCGGACGAATTTCATCAGGGGCGTTCATTCCCATCTCGAAAACGCCAAACTGAGCGTCCTCGCGCAGCTGCGCCAGCATCAGCGGCACGCCCCAATGATTGTTGAAGCTCTTGATCGACGCGTGCGTCTGGCCAGCGGCTTCGAAGACGACCCGCAGAGCTTCCTTCGTCGTGGTCTTCCCAACGCTGCCGGTGACCCCAACGATGAAACCGCGGCTGCGCGCCCGGGCGGCACGCGCAAGATCGCCCAAAGCGCCGAGGGCATCCGCCGTATGGATGCGCCCAGCGCCCGCGCTCTTACCTTCCGTCACCAGCGCCGCGACCGCCCCATTGGTCAGCGCGGTCTCGACAAAGTCGTGACCATCGAAGCGATCGCCCTTGATGGCGACGAATAGCGCCTGGTCGCCAAGCTCGCGGGAATCGATGGAAATGGAATTGATGGCAGAGGCCCCGACGTCCTCAGCACGGCCGCCTGTGGCGGCGAGGATGGCATCAAGGGTGAAAAGAGGCTGGGTCATTGGGGCTCGCCAACACACTGACAATAGTGGGAGGCCATACGCCCGCACTGGCCTGATCTGCAAGCCCTCCCCGTCGGCATGGGCGTCGGGGAGGAGTGGATTGGATGGGCCTTAGCCCTTGATCGCTTCCAGCACCACTTCGTGGTCTGAGAAATGCGTCTTGGTCGTGCCGATGATCTGATAGGTCTCATGGCCCTTGCCGGCGACAAGCAGGACGTCGCCCGGCTGGAGGGAACGAACCGCCTCGGTAATGGCCTGTTTGCGATCGGCGATTTCCTTTGCTCCCTTGGCGCCCGCAAGCACCTCAGCCCGGATCGTCGCCGGATCTTCAGTACGCGGATTGTCATCGGTAACAATGACGACATCGGCAAGTTCGCTGGCAATTTCGCCCATTTGAGGGCGCTTGCCCTTGTCGCGGTCGCCGCCGCAGCCAAAGACGACCTGCAACTTGTTCTTCACATAGGGGCGCAGCGTGTGCAGCGCGACGCGCAGCGCCTCTGGCTTGTGAGAATAGTCGACGAAGATGGCAGCGCCATTGTGTTCTGCCACCAGTTCCAGCCGCCCACGGGCACCGACCAGTTCGGGAAGGGCTGCGAAGGCGTCAGCCCGGTTCACGCCGGCAGACATCGCCAGCGCAGCAGCAATCAGAGCATTCGAGACCTGGAACTCGCCCGGAATCTTGAGGTGGAAACTGACCTTCTCCCCGACATGGCGCACTTCGACCCGCTGGCCGTAGCCCTCAGGCTGGATCGACAGAATCTCGATATAGGCCCCTTCCCGACCGACCGTCAGCAATGTCGCACTGGCAGAGAGGGCGGCGAACATGAACTGCTCATGTTCAGGATCATCGACATTGACGATGGCAGCGCCACCATCGACCAGGAGATCAGTAAAGAGCCGCAGCTTGGCGTTGCGGTACTCATCCATATCCGCGTGATAGTCGAGATGGTCGCGGCTGAGATTGGTGAAGGCCACCGCTTCAAAATGAATGCCGTCGAGGCGCCGCTGGTCGAGACCGTGGCTGGAAGCCTCCAGCGCGACGTGGTCAATCCCCTGAGCCTTGAGCGCGCGCATGGCCTGATGAAGGGTCCGAGAGTCAGGCGTGGTCAGCGCGCCTTCAATCCGGCGCTTCGAGGTCTCGATGCCTAGGGTCCCTATGCTGGCACCGGCGACGCCGGAATGTTCCCAGATCTGACGCACAAAGGACGCAACCGAGGTCTTGCCATTGGTGCCGGTGACGGCAACCAGAATTTCCGGCTGCGGTTCAAACACACGGCTGGCCGCACGGGCATAGGCCGCGCGCACGTCCTTGACGATAATGACAGGCACACCTGGATCCCCCACAGGGGCGGTATCCGTCACGATAGCCAGTGCACCACGCTCAACCGCGTCAGGCACGAACTGATTGCCGTGCACTTTGACGCCCGGCAAGGCAAAGAAGACATCGCCCGGCTCGACGCGGCGGCTGTCAGAGTTCAACCCGAAGACAGCGCCCAGGCCCTTCTTGGGGCGAGCACCGGAGCCTTCGAGCAGTTGTGTGACGCTAATGGACACGGATGCTAATCCTTCTGGACCGGTCTAGCGGAGACCACGGGGAACAATCTGCTGGTCGAGTATTTCGCTGAAATCGGGCGCCACGCCAAGCATGGGCGCAACACGCTGGACGAGGCGTCCAGTGATCGCACCGGCATTCCAGCCAGCCGTGGTACCCGATTGTGGATTTTCAGCCTTGGGCTCATCGACCATGATGACGATAGCATAGCGCGGATTGTCGAGCGGGAAGGCCGAGGCAAAAAAGTTTGTGACCTTGCTGGACGAATAGCGCCCGTCCACAACCTTTTCGGCCGTCCCGGTCTTGCCACCAGCGCGATAGCCCTGAGCCGCCTTGTTCATCTGCGAGCCGGAGCCTTCCAGCGCGTTAAGACGCATGAGGTAGCGGATGGCCTCGCTGGTCTCCTCGGAGATCACACGCTCATAGAGTTGCTCGGCCTCGGCCATGTCGCGCTTATAGATGGTTGGCGCGATGTAATTGCCACCGTTGACGAAAGCCGCATAGGCCGTGACCAGGTGGAGCGGGGAAATCGAAAGCCCGTGACCGAACGATGCTGTAGCAGCACCCACTTCCGACAGCGTCGTTGGAACAGTCGGCACGCGCATTTCAGGCAGCTCGAACTCGACACGCTCGTCGAACTTCATGCGGCTCAGGAACTCACGGAAATTGTCCTTACCCATGGCCTGCATGACCCGGATCGTGCCGATATTCGAGGAATATTTATAGACCTCGGGCAGCGACAGGATGCGGTGCTTGCCGTGGAAATCGTCAATCGTGTAGCGACCGAAGCGAATGCCGTAGCGGGCATCGAACTGGTCTGTAATGCGCACCGCACCGCTGTCCAGGGCGCCAGCAATAGTGATGGTCTTGAACGTCGAGCCAGGCTCGAAAATACCTGCGGTAATGCGGTTGAAGGTATCCTTGACTAGGGCACTGGCCGGCTCGTTAGGATTGAAATCAGGCACCGACGCCAGCGCAATGATCTCGCCGGTATGCACATCCATCATCACGCCTGCGGCGGCGATGGCCTGGTAGCGGGTCATGGCGTCGACCATCTGGTCATGCAGGACGTGCTGGACGCGCATGTCCACGGCCAATTCGACCGGAGTCAGCGCGTTGCCGCGCGCGAGTCCGAGTTCCTGCAGCAGGGCGACGGATTCGGTGTCCATGTGACGCTCGATGCCGGCGATGCCCTGGTTGTCGACATTGGTCGAACCGAGGATATGGGCGGCCTCGTTCATGGCCGGATAGAAGCGCTTGGACTCGGTGATGAAGTCGATGCCGGGGATACCCAGCCGCATCACCTGCTCCTGGATCTGCGGCGTCAGTTCCCGCTGTACCCAGACAAATCCCTTGTCGCCCGTCAGGCGGTTGCGCAGCCAGTTCTCGTCGAGATTTGGCAGGACCGTACGCAGCTTCTGAACTGCCTCTTCCACATCGATGATGCGGCGTGGCTCGGCGAAGAGCGAGGGCACGCGGATATCGACAGCCATTTCGAGGCCATTGCGATCGAGAATTGGCGGTCGTGTTGCCGTGATGGCGTCTCGCGTCTGACCTTCGATACGCTGGTCCGTTTCCATCATGCCCAGCTGCACCAGACGCGCGCCAACAAGCCCGAAGCCAATGACCAGGCCGAGGATCATCCAGCGGATGCGGGCTTGCGTCAGGCTGCCGCGCTGCTTGCGCGCACCTTCAAGCGAGATTGTGGGCGGAAAACCCTCTTCGGCAATCGCCATTATTCGATCCCCTCAAGTTGGAGGATGGCGTCGATGGGGTCGATGCCCTCGGAAATTGCCTGGAAAAGGGCGTCCATGCCGGCATAGTCCGGCTTTGCAGGACGCATCGGCAGGCTTTCAAAGGAGCCAAACTGCTCCTGCTTGACTGGCACCACGCCGATCACAGCCTCATGGCGCCGGATGATCGGCTCAATATGACCCGGCTGGGTGAGCAATGCCCAATCCGCCTTGAGCAGCGACAACTGCCCCTCCTGCTCACTGATCTTGGCGATCAGGGCATTGCGCTCCTGAGCCGTCCCTTCAATGGAAAACTTGAGCGCATAAACGCCCGTCAGCATGACCAGTGACGCAACGATGAGGAAGATGTTGAGCGTGCGGATCATTCGGCACTCCGGTAGTCAGGAACACCCAGCCCGCGCCGATTGACCGGTCGGGCCGCCAGGCTTGATCTCGTCCCACTGCGCAGCACCGCGGAGCGCGAACGCGGGTTTCGAGCAAGCTCGGCCGCACCCGGCTTGACCGCCTTGGCCACGGGCTGCCAACGGCGCGGTTCCGCTTCGACCTGCGGCAGGTGACGTGAAGCGGTAGGACCGCCCTTGTCCGGGTCAAAAAATCGTTTGACGATCCGATCTTCCAGTGAATGGAAACTCACGACCGCC